>JAKLIL010000114.1 GCA_022709625.1 Verrucomicrobiota bacterium | reverse complement strand
CGTACGGCTTCTGGCCGTTCGCCCTGTTGTGCGCCTACGTGGTCGCCAGCATGCGGTGGGCAATCGTGCCCTACGCGGCGCGGTGGGAAGTCTTGCGCTGGATTTGCCTGCTCGCGGCGGGATGGTCCTGGCTTCAGATGGGCGCACGCGCGCATCGCTGGAAATGGCTGCTGGGCATGTTGCTGATGGCGGCGGCGCTGGAATCCCTCTATGCGCTGGTACAGGAGGTCAACGGCTCGCGCATGGTTTTGTGGACGGAACGGCCGGAACAATACGGCCTGCGCGCCAGCGGGACCTATCTTTGTCCCAACCATTTCGCGGACGTGCTGGCGTTGCTGGCTCCCTTGGCGGTGGCCTTGGTATTCTTGCCCGAAGCGGGATTCCCGTTGCGCCTGATGGCCATCTACTTCCTGGCCGTCTCGGCGCCGGCTCTCTATTGGACGCAGTCCCGCAGCGGCTGGTTGGGATTGGCCGGCGGCTTGGCCGTGACGGCGCTGTTGCTGGCGCGGCGCGCCAGCCGCGCCCGCGTCCTACTTGTGGCGGCCGTGCTGCCGCTGCTGGCGGCGGCGGCAGGCTGGAGCGCATGGCATGCCCTGCCCGCCGTCAGGGAACGGTTTGGCGCCGTTTTTGACGATCCCGAGAAATCCGGCGGCATCCGCATGCAGATGTGGCGGGACATGCCGGAGATGATTCTGGATCGCCCCGTTTGGGGATACGGCGCCGGTTCTTTCGTGTGGGCCTATCCGCCATACCAAAAAAACGTCCGCCAACACCTGACCTGGGATTTCCTCCACAACGAATATCTGCAGATGTTGGTGGAGTACGGAGCCGTTGGGCTGGGTCTCCTGCTGGTAGCCTTGGCTTGGCTGGGATTTGCCACGGCCGGGGCCATTCGCCGGGCCAGAGAGCGCACCGGGGCCGTGCTGCTGGCGGGGGCCGCCGGCGGCTTGGCGTCGGCGCTGGTGCACGCTTGTTTCGATTTCAATTTCCATGTTTTTCCCAATCCGCACGCCTTGGTGTGGCTGGGGGGCGTGGCTTGGGGCGTGTGGTACGCGCAGGAACAAGGCGTCGAACCGATGCCGGATCCGCGTCGTCGGTATCGGCTGGTTGCGGGTATCGTGGCGGCGCTGGCCTGCGCCGGATGCGCTTGGCTGGCGTTGGCGGGCGGGATGTCCTACGTCTGGTTCGTGCGCGGCGAACTCGCCCGCGCCCGGATGGATTGGACCGCCGCAGACGCGGCCTACCGCACGTCCAGGGACTGGGATGCCGGCAATTGGCAGCCGTACCTTGCGGCCGGGCATGTCCGCTCCGCCCAGGCCGTCTGGTATCGCGATCCGGACCGGGCAGCGGAGCAGGCGGGCAAGCAACGCCTGGCCGCAGAAGCTGTTGGGTTCTACCGCCGCGCCGGGGAACTGAATTCGGCCGACCTGGCCGTGCTCCAGGGTCTGGCGCGGGCGCACAATGCCATGGGAGATCCCGAAGGCGCCCTCGAATATCTCCGCCGCGCCGTCGCCTACCAGCCCCGCCACGTGTTTTACCGCGAGCAACTGGGCATCCAACTGCGCCATCTGGGTCGCGATGCCGAGGCGCTGGAGGTGTTCCGCAAGAACGTGGCGGACGGCGTGGCCTCCGAAGTCAGCCGCTTGAGCGTTCGCACGCTGGAGCGCAAGTTGGCGCGCTCCGTGGCGGCCGGTGCCGCCCCGCCCTGATCCTCAAGTCGTCCAGCGGGGGCAAATCCGGAGAAACGGACAGGTTTTGCAGGACGCCTCGACGGCCGTGCATTCGAATTCACGGCCGTCGCCGGGGTCGTTCGTTTCCGGATGGGCGAGGGGAAACAGCATTTCGTCCGCCGAATCGCGAATGAACTCGCGGATGGTTTCCAATTCCCCGCCGGCAAACGAAAATTCCGTGCGTTGGCCACGGACGGGATTGAAAACGACGGCTTCGATTTCCTCCGGGGCGGCCGTCCAGCGGTCGAGCGCGAGCAGGGCATAGACGCCCAGCTGCGTGCGGTGTTCCTCCGGATCCGCCGTGCCCGTTTTCCAGTCGTAGAGCTGGACGCGGCCGTTTCGGCGGACGACCAGATCGGGCACGGCCAAGACCTTGAGGCCGTCGAGCAGGAAGCTCGCGCGGCGTTCCGTTGCCAGAAACGCCTCGTCCGGTTGCGTCTGGAGATCGCGCCAGAGATCGGACGCCAGGAAGTTCCTCACCGCCGCCACGACCCGATCCACCGTGGCCTTCCATTCGGCGGGAGGGACTTCCAGTTGGTATTCGTGTTCGAAAAGCCCCGGGATGCGGGCGGGATCGCCTCGATAGGCGCCTGCGCGGGAATCTCGGAATTCCTGCCGCATCAGTTCGATCTGGCGGGTTTCCGCCCCGGCCGCCAGCGCGGGATCGCGCCGGGCGTTTTTCAGCAGGTACTCGATGGCGCCATGGGCATGGTGTCCGGCCCACTGCTGGCGGGTCGCAAGGCGCTTGAGGCGGTAGGCCTCCCGGGCCGGTGCCGGCGCCGCGGATGCCCATCCGCCCCAGGCGGCGTAATAGGCGAAAAAATACCGTTTCAAGCAGGTCTGGAAGACCGCGTGCCGGGAATGCGACCAGGAAAACGCGTTGGCCAGAACGGTCATGGCGCGGCGGGTTTGCGGAGCCGGCGTTCGATGTCGCGGCGCCAGAGGCGGGCGAGGCCGCCGGCGGCCGTTTCCCGATAGGCGGCCTGCAGGTCGCGCCCCGTGCGGTTCATCGCTTCGATGACGTCGTCGAAGCTGATCAAGTGCCGGCCATCGGTGAGCAGCGCGAAGCCGGCGCATTCGATGGCGCGGAGCGCCGCGTTCATGTTGCGTTCGATGCAGGGAATTTGCACGTAGCCCTCGATCGGGTCGCAGGTGAGGCCGAGGTTGTGTTCCATGGCCATTTCGGCGGCGTATTCGATCTGGTTGAGCGAACCGCCGATGAGTTGGGCCGCCGCGGCCGCTGCCATCGAACAGGCCGACCCGATCTCGGCTTGGCAACCCGCCTCGGCGCCGGACACCGTGGCGTTGGCCCGAATGGATGATCCAAAGAGGCCTGCCGTGGCCAGCGCCTCGAGAATCCGGCGCAACGGCACGCGCCGAACGGTCTTGAAGTAATACAGCACGGCGGGCAGAACCCCGGCCGCGCCGCAGGAGGGTGCCGTCACCACCTGCATGCCCGCCGCGTTTTCTTCGGCCGTGGCCAGCGCATAGGCCGCCACCAGGCCGAGGTCGCGCCGCGTGCCCTTGAGCTTCTTGGCCCGTTGCCAAGTGGTCCCGGCGCGGCGCGCGAGCTCCAGCGTGCCGGGCAACAGAATCTGCTCGCTTTCAAGCCCGCGCCGGATCGCGTCGGCCATGGCTTTCCAGATTTCCCCGAGCCGCGGCCACAAATCCCGTTCGATCGTTTCCGCCAATTGCCAATAGGCCATATAATGGGCCCGGCAGCAATCCGTAGCCTCGGCGACGTTGGCCGCCGGATATTCCGCCGTTTCGGGCGGGGCAAGGGGATGTCCCGCGGCATCGGCCAAATTCCCGCCGCCCACGCTGCACACGGTCCATTTCCCGGTGCGATGGTTGGCGGCGTCGAAGGCTTCGAATTTCAGGGTGTTGGGATGCGGCAGCGGCGTCGCCGCCAAATCGAAAACGATTTCCACCGGTACCGGCGCGAGGGTGCGGACCAGGGTGCGATCGGTTCCGTGGCCGCGTCCCGTGGCCGCCAAGCTGCCGAACAGCGTCGCGCGGATGCGTGCCGGTGGCGCGGTCAAGGAGGCGCGGAACAACCGCGCCGCGCGCTGGGGGCCCATGCTGTGGGTGCTGGAAGGCCCCGCTCCCACGGCGAAGACCGCGAAAATGGATTGCAGCCGTCTGCTCACAAGGGCGCGCGGGGGGGCGGTCGGGCGGCGGCGGAGCGGAAGGCTTCGACAAACACCGCCGCCGCCAACCAAAGCAAGGCGCCGTTGCGCACGAGATTCCAGCCGTCGGAGACGGCGGCGTCGGCGCGGGTGGAGAAACATCCGCAGGAAGCCTCGATGCCGCGGACGAGGTTCAGGGAAATCGCCCCGGTGAAAACCGCCAGCATGCCGAAACCGATCGCTGCGCCCGCGGCGCGCCAGCGCGCCGGGGCTGCCAGCAGGGCCAGTCCGCAGGTCAGTTCGATCCACGGTAGAACCATGGCAAGCAAATTGACCCATTCGCCCGGCAACAGGCGGTAGCGGTGCACGGCCAGCGCAAACGACTCGGGATCGCGGATTTTCGCGATGCAGGCGCCGAGAAAGATGGCCGCGACCGCCAGTCGGGCGGCCCAAACGTAAGCGCGGCGGATCCCGATCATGGTTGTCCTCCCGCAACGCTTTTGCCGCCGTATTCGATCCATTCGGCGTAGCCGCCGGGATACAGCGTGACGTCCGTGAATCCGTATTCCCGCAATTTCACCGCCAAATCCAGCGCATCCGCGCAGTCGGCGCCGCCGCAGTAGACCATGATGGGCGTTTCCATGGTCAGCCGGTCGGCGAAGGCGCCGAGGCGTTCATCGGCTTCGCCCACGGGCAGGTTGAGCGCCCGCGGCAAATGGCCGGCGGCATACTGCTCGGGAAGGCGCGCGTCGAAGATCGCGACGGCGAGGTCGGTTACCCGTTCGCGGGCGCCGGCCAGGAACGTGACGGGGATTCCCGCGCGAAAAGCCTTGGTCTCGATGTGATGATCCCAATCGCCCACCCAAGGCAAACGGGTGGGGGCGGGATGCAGCATGTTGACCGCGATCCCCAAGGCGGACGCCAAGCCGAGCAGGCCCGCGCATGCGCCGGCCAGTCGGAGCCACTCTCCGCGCTCGACGGCCGGCATGGTTACTCTCATTGAGCGGGGGCGGGTGCCGCCGGCTCTGCCGCGGGGGCCGGCGCCGGGGCGTTGGCAATGACCGCGGCCACCGGAATGGAAAGTTCGGGCTGGTCCGCCAGATCGGTTTTCACGAATACGGAGCCGTTGACGGGACCGTCGGGCAGCGCGGGATCCAAGGCCAGTTCGAAACGGTGCGTGGCACCGTCCGCGCCCGCTTCCGCCGGCAGCGCCGTCAGGACCAGGGCGGGGTTGTCCGTTCGCGTGCTCACGATTTGGATCGGCCCGCGCCCGGAAACCACGCTGAAGGTACGGCTGCGCGAGGCGTTGGGCTCCAGCCGACCGAAGAACAGGCTGGAGGGGTCCGCCCGGAGCGCGGCCACGGCCGTGCCCTTCAGTTGCAAAGTCAAAGACGGCGTCTTGGGATCGTTGCTGTTGACGGTGATGGTTTTGATTTGCATCCCGTTGCGGCCGCGGAGATCAAGCTTGGCATGGATGGAGGCCTCGCCGCCCGGCGGAACGACGTCCTGGGACGGCTTGACCGCGGTGCAGCCGCACGACGCGCGCACGCTTTGAATGACAAGATCGAGCGTCCCTTCGTTGCGGACGACGTAGTCGTGCTCGACGTATTCCGAGTTGTCCTTCGTGCCAAAATCGAATTCGGATTCGGGACAGACGATTTTCGGAGCCGGAGCATCGGGGGCGGCCGCGGGGGCCGGTTGTTCCTGGGCTTGGAGCGATACGGACAGGAGAGAACTCAGAAAAACGACAGACAGGATTTGTGTTTTCATGAAAAGAAATTTACCCCATCCATGCGGGCCGTTCAAGCCAACAAATGCGCGGGTTGGACGCGGTCAGAGCTCGATCCGCAGTCCGTCGTGCGCAGCCGCGAGGCCTTCGGGCAGAATCGATTCCGCCTGGGCGTGGGATACTTCATGGCAGAGGTGGATCACCAACGAGCGCTTGGCCCGGATTTCCCGCAAAGCGGCGACGGCTTCGTCGAAATTCATGTGGGTGGGATGGGGCCGGATCCGCAAGGCGTCGATCGCGGCCAAATCCGCTCCGCGGCACAAAGCCAGCGTTTCCGCCGGCAGGTGCTTGCAGTCGGGAATGGCGACAAAGGCGTGCTGGGCGTGTTCGATTTTCCAGCCGATCATGTCGGCCCGGCCGTGCTCGGCCGGCAGGGGGGTGAGGCGCACGCCAAGGAAATCGAACGGGCCGTCGGCTGTGCGCAACCGGATCCGGGCCAACGAGGTTCCCGGAATCGGCGGCTGGTCCAGATAATCGAAGATTCTCCGCAGCGTCCGGGCGGTGCCGGCCGACGCCCAGACCGGCATGGGTTCCGGCATCCGGTTGGTGAAAGGCCGCAAGTCGTCGAAGCCAAACACATGGTCGGCATGCG
>JAKLIL010000113.1 GCA_022709625.1 Verrucomicrobiota bacterium | reverse complement strand
GTGCCGCTCGCAGGCCTATCCGCTGCCTTTGCTTTCGGTCGCCGCGCTCCCCGGGCGATTCCCCGCTTCCTAGCGCACGCCGCGGCGCACTGGGACGCGCCCCCGCAGTACGTCTGCCTGGCCGGCGACGGGCATCTGGACTACCACGATCTCTACCGCCAATCCTCTTCCCGCCCCAACCACGTTCCTCCGGTTCAAAGCCGCGTTCCCTCCAAAATAACCGGCGCGCCGATGGCGACGCTGGGCCTCGATAATCCGCTGGGGGACGTGGACGGCGACGGCCTGCCCGACGTGGCCATCGGTCGCCTGCCGGCCCAAACGCCGACGGCGCTGGCGCACATGATCGATCGCATCGTGGCGCACGAGGCCTTCGACGAATGGAAGAACAAGGTGTTCTTGGTAGCCGACAAGAACCCCGACAATATTTTCAGCCAAGCCTGCACCCGGTTGGCGGCGCGAGTGCCGCCCGGAATCGGGATTCGCCAGGCAAGCAACACCGCTGGCACGACGGTACCGGTCATGAGCAACAATTTCGTGCGTGGATTCAATGCGGGTGTTTCCTTGGCCGTCTTTCTGGGACACGCCAACAGTTCCGGCATGGGCATTCCCTATTTCTTCGAACACAATCCCGCCCGCACCTACATGCCCGCCTTGACCAATATTACGCGTTCCCCGGTGCTTCTGGCCGGAACATGCGTTCTGAACGATTTCGCGGCGCCCTATCCCAACGGCCGTTGTCTCGGAAAAGGTTTTTTGGACACGGCCCCGGGCGGCGCCGTGGCGGTTTGGGCCTCGGCGGCGGAATCCACCTTGGCCGAATCGGAAGACACGGCGGCGGCTTTTTTCGACAGGCTGTTTGAAACCAACGACGTCCGGCTGGGCGATTTGATCGCCGCCGCGTTGGCGGTCCAAGCCGGGAGCTACACGCCTTGGATGGTGGAAGCCAGCGTTCTGTTGGGCGATCCGGGCCTGTCCGTCCGCACGCATCTGGTTTTGGACCAGGCGCCGCCTGCCGTGCAAATCGCGGTCCCGACGACGGCCGCCGCTTGGACTCTTTTCACGAACCGGCTCTACATGGCGGGAACGGCCACGGATTCGATCGGCGTAAAACGGATCGTAGTGCGCAACGAAAGCAATGGCCATGAATCGATCGCGGCGGGCACGACCAATTGGCATGTCGATGGGTTGCCGCTGGTTCCCGGCACGAACCGGATTGCGGCCGTCGTCTATGATTCGGCCGGCAACTCGGCAACCGATGTGCTCCAAATCGTGCAGTCCTGGGCTCCGCCCGTCTACCGGAAGATCAATTGCGGCGGCAAGGCCGCCTACGGCGGTTGGACGGCGGACGCATCGTGGACTGGGAATGGCGCCAGCGTCGCCACCAGCGCTTCCGCCATTGCCAACGCCGGAGAAGCGCCCTTGGCTGTCTACCAAACGCGAAGGAATGGTAAAACGCTGATCTACGATCTTCCCGTTCCCGACGGAAAATACATGGTGCGCCTGCATTTCGCCGAATCGGTATGGACAACGGCCGGCCGGAGAAAGTTCAACGTGTTTCTGGAAGGGCAGCCGCGCTTGTCGGCTTTCGACGTCTTGGCGGCGGCGGGCGGAAAGAACCGCGCCGTGGTCAAAAGTTTCGATTTCGTGGATGTCCGGGGCGGGCTGCAAATCCAAGGCTCCGCCCTGTTGGATACGGCGCAGTTCAATGGGATCGAGGTGTGGTCGGCGCCGCCCCATGTGATCGTCGATCCTGCGTCGGCACTGGTACCGGAATGCGGTCGGGCGACGTTTGCCGTTAAACTCAGTTACCCGCCGGCGGGGACGGTGACGGTGACGGTGGCGCGCGTTTCCGGCGACCCGGATCTTTCCGTGGCAAGTGGCGGGATCTTGGTCTTCTCCGCCGGCAACTACGCGGCGGCGCAGCCGGTGACGCTGGCGGCGGGGGTGGACAACGACGCGACCAACGGGACCGCGCTGTTCCGGTGCCATGCGGATGGGTATGTCGCCGCCGATCTGTCAGCAATGGAATTGGATTTCGATACCGCGCCGGTATCCCTGAAGATCAACGCGGGGGGTGCGGCGGTGGCCGGGGGCTGGGTGGCGGACGTGTACGGGAAGGTGGGGGGCGGGGGCCGGGGCGCGACGGCGGCGACGATCGCGAACGCGGGGGAGGTGCCGCAGGCGGTGTACCGGACGCGGCTGTACGGCAAGACGGTGGGCTACGACCTGAAGGTGCCGGACGGGAAGTACGCGGTGCGGCTGCACTTCGCGGAGCCGTTCGCGGCGACGACGGGGGTGAACCGGTTCGACGTGGCGATCGAGGGGCAGCCGGCCCTGGCCAATTTCGACGTGTTCGCGGAGGCGGGGGGCAGGAACCGGGCGGCGGCGCGGACCTTCGGGGGCGTGGAGGTGCGCGGGGGCCTGCAGGTCGCGGGGGCGGCGGCGGCGGGGGTGGCGCAGTTCAGCGGGATCGAGGTGTCGTCGCTGCGGGTGGTCGCGGAACCCGCGGCGGTGTCGGTGCCGGAAGGGTCGGGGGCGGCGACGTTCGGGGTGCGGCTGAGCGATCCGCCGGCGGGGGCGGTGACGGTGACGGTGGCGCGGGTGGCGGGGGACGCGGACGTGGCGGTGGCGGCGGGCGCGGAACTGGTGTTCGACGCGAGCAACTACGCGGCGGCGCAGCCGGTGACGCTGGCGGCGGGGTGGGACGACGACGCGGCCAACGGGACGGCGACGATCCGGTGCCGGGCGCCGGGCTACCTGAGCGGGCTGGTCGCGGCGACGGAGCAGGATCCCAACCAGAAGGTGAATTGCGGCGGGCCGGCTACGCCAGATGGCTGGACGGCGGATGCCGGGTGGTCATTGCCTGCGGGCGGCGGTGCATCCAGCACGACGGCGGCCACCGCCAATACCGGGGAAGTGGCGTCGGCAATCTATCGTACCCGCCGATATGGCCGAACGGTGACATACAACCTGTCCATTCCGGACGGGACGTATTCGGTGCGCCTGCATTTTGCCGAATTGGCTTGGACGACAGCGGGCCGTCGCAAATTCAACGTGGCGATCGAAGGACAGCCTAAATTGACCGCCTTCGATATTTTCGCGGCGGCCGGCGGAAAAAACCGGGCTGTGGTGCGCACGTTCGACAACGTCGAGGTGCGCGGCGGCTTGCAGATCCAGGGTGCGGCAACGGTCGATACCGCGCAGTTCAACGGCATTGAAGTCTGGCCGGCGCCAAAAATCCCCGTTCCGAAGCGGCTTGTTCCAGAAAAGTCATCCACGCTTCGCGCGAACGGCCGCTTCGTTGCCGGCAGCCCGCAGCCAACCGGGGGTGACGATAGCGCGGTGGAATTCTGGCCGCGGGCGTGGGCGCGCAGCGGCGATTCCGTCTGGGCGCTTGCTCCGAGTTTGGTGGATGGGGATACCAATACCGTTTGGCGGGTAGATTGCGCGGCCTCGTCCTGGTCGGTAGCCCTGGATTTCGACGAATGCGTCCAACTGGAAGACGTGGAAATCCTGTACCAAGACGAACCATGGCACGACATGGAAGCCATGGGCACCGGCGACCTCATGGAATGGTACGACCTCCGCCAAATCCAGGATTGGCCAGTGCCATGCCGCGCCCTCTACCTCTTTTTCCCGCGATACGGATCCGACCTTGCGCCCGCAATCCGCGAAATCCGCTGGCGCGAGGATGCCGCATTCTGAGTTCCGCTAGATGTCGCGTCTGTCCCGTCCGCTTCGGTTCTTCCTTATAGATCCAAACGCATGCGGAACCCGCAGGCGTCAAGCCCATCGGCTGGAACAAAGGTCAGGCGCCATTTCCATGTTTCCGACCGCAAGGCCGGCTCACAGCATCTGAATCCCTTCCGAGCGCTGTTTTCCGAACAGTGGTTCTTGTCCGGACCCCAAAATTCCGGCAAGAAAATTCGATATATTGTTATAACATATTGTATAGCAATATATTATATTATTTCACATGCATATTCTTTGAGATTGATCCTCCTTTTCCCCATATGTTTTCGATGATATATTAATATATGATATATATTCATTAATATTTCTAATAAACATCTGAAAATACATAGATAAAATTACGCATCTTATTTATTATAAGTATCATATATATAAATTAAATGTTAATATTAATAGGGTGCGAATTTCCCCATTCGCGGGTTAATCAGGCCTTTTACGGAATGAGGTTAAAAAATAACAAAATAAGTTAAAAATATATTTGACAATTGTTAGGTTCCTGTTAATTTTATCCTCGCAAAGTCTGAGTTCCATGCAAGCGAGGGTAAAAATGAAATCTTCGAGCTTCGCAAGGGGGCATGCATCCGGCAGGCGAATGGGAGGAGCTGCCGCGGCGATAGCTGGACAACTTTTGGTTTGTTTCTGGGGAACCCCAGCGATGGCCGCCGACGTCGAGTTGCCGGTGAATTCGTTGCAGGTGTTGGAGAATCCCGCCGGGGGGACGTTGATTCAGTGGACGCAGTCGGCTGGAGCGGCCGGGGTGTTGGGTTGGCACGTGGAACGGAAAAATCCGGACGGTTCGATCGTGCGCGTGACGGATCAGGCCGTGGAGGCAGGGCTCTTCGATTCACCTGCCCACGTATACGAAATCGCCGAGCCGTCTTCGTCGGCTCGGGTGGGAGACGTAGTTTGGTATCGCCTGGTGGCGGTCGATCCGGAATGGCGCGAATGGCCGGCGCCGTTTGCCGCTTTTCAGGTCGAAATGCCGCCGGCGAAGTCGGCGCCGCTCCCCGCCAAAGAAGTCCGCAGTCAACCCGCGCGGCGTTCGGCGGGCGCGGTGCCGATGTCGGTTGGGGACCGCCTGCGAATCGTGGTGGCGAAGGATGGCTTGTATCGCTTGACGGCCGCCCAAATCGCGGCAGGCTTGGCGGGATTCGACGAGGCGCGGGTCGCGCAGGCGATTGCGCAAACCAATCTGGCGCTCTCCTGCGGCGGGCAGGCCGTGGCTTGGCGCGCGGAACCCGACGGGGCCGCCTTGCTGTTTTTCGGGCAGGCCTATCGCGATACCTACGCCAATTGCAACGTGTATTTTCTGGCGCCGGGATCCGGCGTGGCCATGGGCACCGCCAACCGGACCACGGCGGCCGTCGCGGAGGATCCCTGGTTTTGGGACACGGTGCGGGTGGAACAGGATTGCTATTTCCTCACCTATTTGCCCGGGGGCGTGGACGACGATTTCTTCATGTGGACGGGCCAGCAGGTCACTTCGCCAAACGCGCTGTGGCAATGGACGACCAACGTGGCGCTGACGGATCCCCACCCGGCCGTGAAGCAGGGGACGGTCACGGCGTATCTGGCCAGCGGTTACAACGGCACGCCGGCGCTGGACAACCGCACCCGGCTCATCGCCGCGGGCCAGGTCCTGGACGACCGGCAATGGGCCGGCAACCTGCGGCTGGCCCAATCCGGCACCGCCACCAATCTCGGCGGGGCCCAGGTTCCCGTCACGATCGAAGCCCGGCGCGAAGCCGGCGTGACGACGACGACGGTGCTGCTGGATGCCCTGGAAGTCCGCTATGCGCGGCGCCTGCGGGCGCGGAACGACCAATTGCTTTTCCGTCCCGAGGCCGGCGCCGGCACGTTGACCGTCCGCGGTTTTTCCCAGGCGGCCATCCAGGTGTTCGACGTGACCGATTCCTTGCGGCCGATCGCGGTGGGAACGACGGTGGCGCCGGAGAACGCGGGCGACTGGCGCGCGTCCTGGTCGGCGAATCCGGCCGCCCCGGGGCGCTTTCTGGCGGTGGCGACCGTCTTGGCGCCCGAGCGCATCGACGGCGTAGCCGCCGCGCGCTGGACGGCCAAGCAGACGGGCGCCGCCCATCTGGTCGTCGCGCCGCAAGCGCTGGCTGGGGCTGCCGCGGCCTTGGTCGAGTATCGCACCCAGCAAGGGCTCGGTTCGCTGCTGGTGCCGCTGGAGGAATTGTACGACGATTTCGCGCATGGGCGCCGCGACCCGCGGGCCATTCCCCGTTTTCTGGCCTGCGCCGCAACCAACTGGACGGTACCGCCGACCTACGTCTGTCTCGCCGGGGACGGGCACTTGGATTACCACGACCGGTTCGGGCAAGCGGCAAGCCGTCCCAACCACGTGCCGCCCATTCTCGACCGGATCTACCAGTACACGCCTTCCGCGGGCAGCATCATGGTCACGCTCGGCGTCGATAGTCCGATGGGGGATACGAACGGCGACGGCAAGCCGGAGGTCGCCATCGGCCGGTTGCCCGCCCAGACGCCGGCGGCACTGACGCGCATGATTGCCCGCATCGCGGCGCACGAGGCTTCCGACGACTGGAAAACCAAAGCCTTG
>JAKLIL010000112.1 GCA_022709625.1 Verrucomicrobiota bacterium | reverse complement strand
ATTTTGGCCAGCTATCTGGCGCCCTCGGCGGGCCGCGTCGCGATCGCGGGACACGACGTCGTCGTCCAATCGCTGGAAGCGCGGGGCCGGATCGGCTACCTGCCGGAAAACGTATCCCTCTATCTGGAAATGCGCGTGGCGGAATACCTCGCCTACCGGGGTCGCCTCAAGGGCTTGCACGGCGAGCGCCTCGCCACGCGGATACGCGAGGTGCTGGCCCGGTGCGGACTGGCGGACGCCGCCCGGCACGTCATCGGCACCCTCTCGCGCGGCCATCGGCAGCGCACCGCGCTGGCCGACTGCCTGCTGCACAAGCCCGAGGTGCTGCTGCTCGACGAACCGCTGGCGGGGCTCGATCCCGGCCAGACCCGCGCCATGCAGGCCTGGTGGCGCGAAACGGGCCGCGACCGCGCCGTGGTGTTCTCCACCCACGTGCTGGCAGACGCCGAACAGTTCTGCGACCGGGTGCTCGTCTTGAACGCCGGTCGGCTGGCGGCGGCGGAGGCCCCCGCCCGCCTGCAGCAAACGACCGCCCGCCTGTACGCGGAATTCCTCGCGCCGCAGGACGACTTGGCCACGGCCTTGCAGACCTTGACCGGCGGCGATTCCTGCCGGTTGGAAACGCGGCCGGATGGCTGGATGGCGGTTTCGGTCCGGGGCGCCGCCGCCGCCGGCCTCCCCGCCCGACTCGACGAACTAGCCCAGGCGCGCCAGTGGCCGTTGCGCAATGTCCGTAGCGAATCCCGGGATTTCGCGGAAGCCTACCTGCGTTTGACCGCGCCGCCGCCGTTGGTCCGGAATCCGTCGGAGCGCCAGGCCGGATGAACCGGTTCTTCCATCTGTGGCGGCGCGAGCTGGGCGCGATCTACCGCACCTCCATCGCCTACGTCGTGGGCGTGTTCTTTTTGCTCATCACGGGCTTCAGCTTCTGGACCTTGGCGTCCCGGCTGGTCCAGGGCGCGGCGCCCGGACTAGCCACGATTACCCTGGCGGCTTCGCCGTGGCTGTGGCTGGCGATGTTGGTGGCGACGCCGCTGCTGACGATGCGCCTCTTTGCGGAGGAACGCCGGCTCGGCACGCTCGAACTGCTGCTGACCGCGCCCGTGACGGAAACCGAAGTGGTCCTGGCCAAGTTCGCCGGCGCCTATGCGGCTTTTCTCGTCTGCTGGCTGCCCACGACGACCTACCTGCCGATCCTGAAACTCTGCGGGGCGCCATTGCCGCCCATCGATTGGGGCCTGCTGGCGGCGGGCTATTTCGGCATCGCGCTGATCGGCGCCTTTTTCCTGGCGGTTGGCCTGGTCTGTTCCTTGCTGACCCGCCACCAGGCCGTGGCCGCCATGAGCTGCCTGGCGGCGCTCGGGCTCCTGCTGGCGGCCAGCGCCTTGCCGTTGTTGGGCCACTCCGAACCGATCCGCCAGGCCGCCCGCGCCGTCGCGCCGCCCCTGCATATGCGGGAGTTCGCCGGCGGCATCGTCGATACGCGCGCGGTGGTCTGGTACGCCAGCGCAACCGCGCTGCTGCTCTTCGCCTCCATCCGCATTCTGGAGGCGCGCCGCTTGCGCTGACCGTCATGGCACCCCGCCCCCCCCGCACGACGGCTGGTTTCCACCCCTGGCGCATTGCCCTGTGGACGAATCTCGTCGCCGGCATTCTGCTCGCCGTCGCGCTGGTCGCCATGGTCAATTATCTGTCCGGACGCCACTACGCCCGGTTCCATTGGCAGCGCAGCCTGTTCGCGCAGTTGTCGAAACGGAGCCTGCGCCTCTTGGAGTCCGTCTCCAGCGGCATCCGCGTGGTCGTGCTCCTGCGGCCCACGCACGCGGCCTATGCCAGCACGACCGAATTGTTGCGGGAATACGCCGCGCGCACGCCCAACTTGACCCTCGAGTTCGTGGATCCCGACCGCGACATGGCGCGGACCGAACAACTCGTGCGCCAGTACCGCCTCGACGGCGGCGAATGCCTCGTGTTCGAAATCGGCGGCCGCCGCCAAACCGTGCCGGCCGACGCGCTCGTGGAAACCGTCGCCCCGCTGGCGGAAACGGACGCCCCCCGGCGGACCTTCCGCGGCGAGCAGTTGTTCACCAGCGCCATCTACGCCTTGACGCAAGCCGCCCGGCCCGCGGTCTTCTTCACCCAAGGCCACGGGGAACGCTCGCCCGTCGATTTCGACCGCCGGACCGGCTACTCCCGGATCGCGACGCGCCTGCGCGACGAAAACCTCGACGTCGAACTTCTCCACCTCGGCGAGGCCCAGGCCGTGCCGAACCGCTGCGCCCTGCTGGTGGTCGCCGGACCGGCGAGGGAATTCGCGCCCTTCGAGATCGCCATGGTCCGCGACTATCTCGACCGCAAGGGCCGCCTGCTGCTGCTCCTCGACGCCCGCGTCAAGACCGGCCTCGAACCGTTGCTCCAGGAATGGGGCGCCCTCGTCGGCGACGACGTCGTGCTGGACGATTCCCGCACGCTCAGCGGCCGCGAACTGTACGTGACCGGCTCGCCCAACCATCCCATCACCGCGCCGCTGCAGGACCTCGATGCGGTCTTGTTCCTCCCGCGGTCCATCCGGCCGCGGCCGGCCGACGGCTCGGCCGACAAACCGGCGTTCGCCGCCCTGGCCGCCTGCTCGGCCAAGGGGTGGGCCGAATTCGATCCCGACGACGCGACCGTGGACTTCGATCGGGGCGTGGACATCGCCGGCCCCGTCCCGGTGGCGGTGGCGATCGAACGCGGCCCCGTTCCCGGCGTCCGGGTCCAGATTCGGCCCACGCGTCTGGTGGTGATCGGCGATTCGGACTTCGCCGCCAACGGCGGCCTAATGGGCGCCAACGCCGATCTGTTCCTGAATTCCGCGAATTGGCTGCTCGAACGCGAGGCCTTGATCGACCTGACGCCCACGACCTTGGCGGACATGCGGCTGGTCATGAACGCCCGGCAGTTGCGCGCGTTGTTCGCCAGCGTCGTGCTGGGACTGCCGGGTTTGGCCGCCGCGCTGGGCCTCGGGGTCGCCCTGCTCCGGAGGAAGCGACCATGAACTTCCGGCTGACCGGCATGTTGGCGCTGGCCGTCGCGATCCTCGGGCTGCTGATCGCGTTCTGGGACCGCGACGAGGACACCGTCGAGGAACGGCTGGAACGGGCCCGCCGCGCGTTTCGGTTCGATCCCGCCCGCGTGGACCGGCTGATCGTCGATACGGGCGATTTGTTCATCGAATGCGCCCGGCACGGGCGCCAATGGCATCTGGTGCGCCCGCTCGCGGCCCGCGCCGATTCCGTCGCCATCGAACGGCTCCTGGGCGCGCTCCAGGATCTGCCCCGCGGAGACATCATCCTGCCCCCGCGGCGCACCGCCGACGCCTACCTGCCCTATGGCCTCGACGCGCCCCGCGCGCGCATCGCCATCGTCGCGGGCCCGGTTACCAACCAGATCTTCATCGGCCGGCGTACGCCGCTCGGCGACGGCGTCTACGTCCGCCAATCCGAGCATACCGGCGTCGCCCGCGTTTCCACGGCGCTGCTGGCCCTCCTGCCGGCCAGCGCCGACGCCTTGCGCGACCGGACGCTGCTGGCCGGCACGCCGGCGGACATCGAACGGCTGGACATCCGCAGCGCCGCCGGCTACATCCAACTGGCCCGCACCAAAAGCGGCGACTGGCGCATCTTCCAGCCCGTGGCGGCCCGCGCCGATTCCGCCGCCGTCGGCGCCTTGCTGGAAGCCCTGCTGGGATGTCGCGTGACCGGTTTCGTCCAGGACGGCACCAGCGATCTGGCGCCCTACGGACTGGACAGCCAGATGGCGGTCACCGCCGTCCTCAACACCGAGATCGGCGATGGCTCCCAAATGCTGTCGTTCGGCGATTCCCTGCCCGGCAATCCCGCCTTGGTCTATGCCCGCCTGCAGGCCGAGAACTCCATCTACGCCGTGCCCGCCGGCGTGCGCCAGGCGCTCCTGGTCAAACCCGAGGATTTGCGCGACCGACGCCTGCCCGGCCTCTTGCCCGAGGCCATCCAACGCGTGCGCATCGAAGAATCCGAACGGGTTTTGGAATTCCACCGCGACGACGAAGGCGCCTGGCACTTGGCCGCGCCGCTGCAGGCGCCCGCCGGCTCCGAAGCCATCCAAACCCTGCTGCGGTCCTGGTCGGAAGTCCGGCTGACGGCTTTCGCAAACGCTCCGGATACCAATCCGCCGCCCGCCGCCCGCCTCATCCGCATTGTCTCGCGGGACGGCCGGACCCCGCCGGTCGAACTGCACGTCGGCCCGCAGCCCGGCGATTCCAATTCCGTCCGGGTGGCCATCGCCGGCGACTCCTCGGTGGCCATGGCGTCGCCGGCGCAGTTGCTGGATGCGCCTTTGGATCCCCTGCTGTACCGCTCGCGGCAAATCCTCTCGTTCCCGATCGCCGACATCGCCGACATCCAGGTCGCCGGCCCGAACGGCTCGGTCCGCATCGCGCGCGATCCGGCGACCGGCCAATGGATTCCCGCCGAGTCCTGGGCCGCGAATCTGGCCACCGTTCTGGCGTCGTTGCGCGCGGAAACGCTGCTCGCCAATGGACAAACCGCCGCGGCCGCCCAGGACTGGGCCGCACCCTACGCCACCGTCTCGGCGACCTTGCGCGGCCAAAGCGGATTGGCCGTCGTGCTATGGATCGGCGGGGAACTCTCCCCCGGCGGACCCCGCCGCGCCGCCTTGCGCGGCCGCGATTTGGTTTTCGCCCTGGCGCCCCAGACGGTCGCGGCCCTGTTGCCTCCGCCGCCCAACGGGGCCGAATGAAACCCGTCCGCCTCCATTTCGACGCCTGCGCCTGCATTGCTCCAACCGGCGACGTCCCGGCCGCGTTGCTGGCCGCCATGGACCGCATGCCCCGCCGCGCGCCCACCGACCAGCGCGCGGTGTGCCTCGCCGAGCACGGCGAGGACAGTTTTTTTCTGGCCTTGGCGCAGGATGAATTCCGCCTGCCCGGCGACCGGTGGCGGATCGTCGCCTGGGACCCCGCCGGCGGCGTGCGGATTCGGCATCTGCCCGATCATCGGGACATCTGGATCCTGGCCGGACGGCAGCTCGCTTGCGCCGAAGGCCTCGCGGTCGGCGCCCTGTTCGTGGCCGAACCAATGGCCGCCGGACGACCCGCGCGCGACCTGGTCCGCGCGATCGCCGCCGCGGGCGGCGTGGCGGCCCTGGCATGGATTCCCGGTCGCTGGAACGCCGCGCGGAAGCGCCTCGCGCAAGAACTCGTCGCCGAGTTTCCGCCCGCGCAACTGGTCTTGATCGATACGGCCCTGCGTCCCCGGGGCTGGCCCGAACCACGCCTCTACGCCGCCGCCCGCCGGCAGGGCCATGCGATCGTGGCGGGTTCCACGCCGCTGCCGGCCGGCGCCGAAACGTTCCCGGCCGGAACCTACCATGCCACCTTGCTGCTCCCGCCGCTTGCGGATCCCAGTCGTCTCGTGGGCCCCCTCAAGGCGGCCCTGACGGCGCCCGCTGCCCGGATCGCGGCCGGCGGCCGGCGCGGGTCCGCCCTCGCCGCATTTTTCCGTCTCCGCCAGCCATCGCCATGAAAAGGAACTTTCCCATGAACATGCCCGCTTGGTTCGTTTGGGCTCTGCTCTCGGCCGTATTCGCGGCCGGCACGGCCATTTTCGCCAAAATCGGCATCCGCGGCGTGGATTCGGACCTCGCCACGCTCGTGCGCACCTTCATCATCTTTTTCGTACTGGCCGCCTATGTCGCCCTGCTGGGCAAATGGAGCAATCCCTTGCGGATGCCCGGAAAAACATGGGCGTTTCTCGCCCTCTCCGCGCTGGCGACGGGCGCCTCGTGGGTGTGCTATTTCCGCGCCCTCCAGATCGGCGCGGCATCGAAAGTCGCCCCGGTGGACAAATTCAGCCTCGTGCTCGTCGCCCTGTTCGCGTTCGTGTTTCTGGGCGAGCGCCCGAACCTGCGCGAATGGTCGGGCATCGCTTGCGTGGCCGCCGGCGTGGTGATTCTCGCTTGGAAGAAATAGGCCCGGCCGCGGAAAGCGTCGGCGGCCTATTCGGCGGCGGTGCCGATTTTCGACCGGAGGGCGGCCTCGGCGATGCTGCGGCCGTCGCGCAGGCGCGGCGTCACTCGCGGCACCCACATCATCCGGCGCTTGGCCCGCAGGACCACGCGGTGTTCGGGCAAGAAGAAGAAGATCCCATCCAGCAGGCCGGCCAGCCAGAAGATCGGCGCAAAGGCGGCGTAGACGGCCGCGGCGCGTTTCAGGCGCCGGGGGGTCAGCGCCGCCGACTCGCCCGACGCGGGAATGACCCCGGCGAACAGTTCGGCCAGCAGCTCGGCGAATTCGCCG
>JAKLIL010000111.1 GCA_022709625.1 Verrucomicrobiota bacterium | reverse complement strand
CGCCGCCGCGCGAACTCGAAACAATGCAGCGAGCCCACCAGATTGTTTTGCACCATGAATTCCGCATCGGCGCCGTTGACGCCCACCAGAACCGATGGCTCGGCGCTGCATTCGATCAGCAGATCGACCGGCTCCTCCACCTGCACCAAATCCTGCGGATGCCGGATGTCGCCGCGGACGAATTCCGCGCCGGCCGCCACCACGCGGTCGCGCAGGATGTCCGAACCGCGCCGGGAAAGGTTGTCGAACGCCACGACGCAATCGCCCCGCCGGCGGAAGGCCACGGCCAGATTCGAGCCGATGAACCCGCAGCCGCCCGTGATGAGAACCGTCGCCATGATGCGCGGATGGTGTGGCAAGCGGGAGGAGAAGGCAAGCGATAAGATGGTGCGGGCGGAGGCCGGACGCACCGCGGTCCGCGGGTGGAAACGGCTTTCTTCAGAGCCCCAGTTGGCGCAGGAGACTCGGCGTGGCCGGCGCTTCCGGGTCGGCATGGAACAGAGCCCGCAGGCGTTTGCGGCGCGCGGCGAATTCGTCGCGGCCGGTGGCCACGTCGTCCAGGACCCGCTCCACGCCCGCCATGTCGGCGACCATGGGCCCCGCGAAGTAATCCTCGGTCCAGTCGAACGTGAATCCCCGCCCCGCGCCGTATTCCGCGCGGTCCGCGAAGGTGTGGACGACCGGTCGGTCCAGCAGCAGGAAATCCACGTAGACGCTCGACACGTCCGTCAGCAGCGCGTCCGCGCCGCCCAGCAGCGCGTAGAGGGTCAGACCTTGCGCGGCGAGGGCCGCATCGTCCAGCACGCGCAAGTGGCCCGTGGTCCGCAACCGGGGAGCGGGACCCAGGGGATGGGGCTTGAGCACGCAAACCATGTTCCGCGCCGCCAGCCAGGCGTCGAAGCGCGCGGCGTCGAAGTCCGGCATCTGCGCTTCGTTGCCGAAATCCTGCCCGTCCCGCTCCGGATCGCCGCGCATCGCACGGCGATAGGTCGGCAGCCAAACCGCCAGCCGGGCGCCATTTTCGGCGGCTCCGCCCAGCCGGTGGCGCACGCCGTCCCGGCCCAGGGCGGCGAAGCGGTCGCAGCGCGGCAGACCGTTGACCAACACCTGCCCCCACGGCCGCATGCAGGCCTGGACAATGGGCTTCCAGAACGCGGACGTGGCCAGTTCGTACTTGGCATGGGGGGCGTTCACGCGCTTGGCGGACATCCAGCCGATGCGCTTGATCGGCATGCCATGCCAGACGTTCACCGACTCGACGTTGTGCGGGTATCGGCTCGTGTAGCACTGGTGGGTGGCGAAAATCCAGCGGCTGGTCGCGAAGGCCCACGCCGCGCGCCACGAGCGCTTCGGCAGGATTTCCACTTTGGGTTCCCCGGCGAAGGCCGTTTCCGCCGGCAGCGGGCCCGCGGCCAAATAGTATATTTTCTCCAATCGCGTCCGGGCTAGCGCCGGCACCAGCGCCAAGGCCGTATCGTCGAAGGCCGGCCAGGTATGGACCGCCGCCGTGTTCCGTTTGGGCAACGCCGCGCACAGCGCGGCGACAAGGCGGGCGCGCATGCTCATGCCGGCCGCGTCCCGCGCGGAACCATCGAACCGACCGCTACGCCGCCGCCGTTTGTTTGGATGCATTCCATGTCGTGGATTCACGCCCTACCACGGGGCGCGGGCAGCATCCTGCCACGCGGGGCGCGGCATGGAAAGGCGGGAGTTGCGCCGGATTTGCGCCGGCGGAAATTCGTCCTTGTATTCCACGCACCGCCATGGCTTATTGGAAAAATGCGGTTGGACAGTAGATTTTGGCGGGTGCTCGCCAAGCCCTTTCGAACCATCCGCGCCATCGTCGCCTACCAACTCCGGCCCATGCCCCTGGACGAGTTTGCCGACTACGACGAATACTGGTCCAAGCGGGATAACCTGCCGCCAGGCTACGTCTTCCGCCGCTGGGAAGTCGCCGCAGAGGCCATGGCGGAAGAAGGCCGCGTCCTCGCCGTGGGCTGCGGACGCGGCGGGTTTCTGGCCTATCTGAAACAACGGCGACCCCGCCTGCAAATCGCGGGCTGCGACGTCTCGCCGGCCGCCGTGGAACAAACCCGGCAGCTCGGCTTCCCGGCCTTCGTGCACGACATCGAAACAACCCCCCTCCCGGAAACCTACGACTATGTCGCCTGCCTGGACGTTTTGGAACACGTCGCACATGCCGAGCGCGCCTTCAAGTATTTGAAGGGGAATTTCCGGAAGAAGCTGATCGTCTCCGTGCCGAATTTCGGTTGCCTGCGCTGCCGCGTCCGCCTGGCGCTCTTCGGCAAGTTTCCGTTGACCAACTGCATTTTCCACGTCAACGAACACCTGCGGCACTGGACCATCTCCGATTTCCGGTATTGGATGAAGCGGGAATCCATGCGGATTCTTCGCATCGACGGCCAGTACGGACTGCGCGGATTCTACCGCTGGTTCCCGGGGCTGTTTGCCCACGGCGTGGTCTTTACGCTGGAGCGGGCGGAAGACAGCGCGACCCGGTAAACGGCCGCCGGCTGCTTGGTGGCCATAGGGGCCGGACTCACCGCCGCTGCGCCGCCGTTTCCAGCGCCGCCAACATGCCCGCGGCACATTGCTCCCAGGAAAACCGCCGGCTCCGGTCGCGCCCGGCGCGCACCAATTCCTCGCGCAGCGCGGCATCTTCCGCGATGCGCCTCAGTTTTTCGCACAAGTCGTCCATGTCTTCCGAACGGAACAGCAGCGCGCCGCTGCCAGCCACTTCCGGCAGCGAACCGGCATCGGAACACAGCACGGGCACGCCCCAATCCATGGCCTCCAGCACGGGAAAGCCGAAGCCTTCGAAGCGGGACGGCAGCACGGTGGCAAGGCATTCCTGATACAACGCGGCCAAGACGTCGTCGTCCACCCGGCCGAGATACAGCAACTCGCCGCGGCCGGCGTCCGCGCGGGCCAAGTGGGCCAGGAAGGTCTCGTGGCCGTCGCCGGGAGGCCCCACGAACGCCAGTTTCAGGCCGTCCGCGAAGACGTCCTCCCGCAGGCGCACATAGGCCTCCAGAATCAAATCCAATCCCTTGCCGACGTAATCCGTCCGGCCCGGGGCGAAGAGATAGCGCCGAGCGACGAGGCCGTGGCGGCTCCGCAGCAAGTCTGCCGCGCCGGCCACCGGGGCGATCCGATGGGGCGACGGCCCGTTGTGCACCACGGCGACGTTTTCGCGAATGCCGAGGAAACGCGCCATGTCGTCGGCGGTGAACCGCGAGACGGCCGTGAACGCCACCGAACGACGCACCGCGCGCGGAATGCAAATGCGCTTGCGAAACACGGTGCGGATCCAATCGTATTTGCCTTGGATGCGGTACTCCCCCAGGTCGTGGAACGTGGTCAGCGTCGGCACGCGGCCCCAGCGCCCCGGGAAGCTGTTGGTGCCGCTGGGAATCCAGAAGACGTCGGGCCGGGCCCGGCGCACGGCGGGCGCCGACAGAAATTCCAGCCAGAAGGCTTTCTTGAACTGGGAGTCGAGCCACGGCACGTATTCCGTGGCCAGACCGGGGAATAAGCGGGCGAGGACCTGCCGCGCCTCGCGGTTGCAGAACACCGTCCAGGAAACGCCGGGCCGAAGAAGCCGCATGGCTTCCAAGGCCTTCTCGAAGCACATTTCCGCACCGGCCCGCCGGCCGTAGAGCGTATAGAGGGTAGCTGCGCGCATGCCGGTTTCTCCTACATCCGGCTCTCCGCCGGGTCGGGATGGAACCGCCAGCCGGCCCAGAGTCCGCGCAGCGCGGCCAGACCCGCCGCGCGGCGGGCCGGCAGCAGCAGCAATCCAAGTGCCCGCGGCAAACGCCGCATGCCGACGTGGTAGGCCAAGGCAAAACCCCGCCGGAGGCTCCACGGCCGGGTGTGCAGCCGTACCAGGATGAACCGGTTGCGTGACAGCAGGAATTCGACCCGCGGCGACGACTTGGGGACGCCCGCCGCGTCGTTTTTGACCGAAGCGCCGAACATTTTGTGCCACAGCATGGCGCGCGGCTCGTAACGCAGGCGCACGCCGGCTTCCCGCGCCCGCAGGCTCCAGTCGACGTCTTCCGCGTAGGCGAAGAAGGCCCGATTGAACAGGCCGAGGCGCCGCAGCGTTTCCGCGCGAACCAGCATGCAGCAACCCGTCAGAATCCCGGTGTCCCCCGGCACGTCGAACTGGCCGGTGTCCTCCTGGCGGAGGCCGCGGAAACGCGCGTTGAAGGTCCAGCGGTTGAAGTCGCCGCCCGCATAGCACAGAGGGTGGCCGGCCGCCATGAACCAGATTTTGGCGCCCGCCGCGCCGACGTCGGAGTCCTCTTCCAGCGCGCGCACCAGCGCGCCCAGACAAGCCGGGTCCACCTTGGTGTCGTTGTTGAGAATCCACACGCAGTCCATGCCGGCAGCCAGCAACCGCTGTGCGGCCCGGTTGTTGCCTTCCGCAAAACCCAGATTTTCCCCGCCGAGCACCAGATCGATTTCGGGGAATTCGGCCTTGAGGCGAGCCGCCGAGCCATCCGTCGAACCGTTGTCGAAGACCAACACGATGGCCGGGCGATATTCGGATTGGCGCAGGGCCCCCAAGCACTGCGCGGTGTCGTCGTAGCCGTTCCAGTTCAGGAGGGCCACGCCGACTGTGGGACGGATCCTAGCGGTTTCCACGGCCTACATCCCCGGAAACTTTGCCGCGGGGGGTCCCGTCTGCACGGCAAAGACGCTCCATTCGTACTCGTCCAAAATGGCGATGGACGCGCGCGCCTGTTCTGCGTCCAGCCACGGGCCGACGGTTTGCAATTCCGCCCAGGCGGCCTGCCGATAGTTCCGCGTCGTTTCGACGTTGGCCCGCCGCGCGTCCCGCCACTCGCGGCACGGCGCGAGGTAGAACACGTTGGCGCCGACCAGCCCCAGCGTCCACAAGCCCAGCAGACCCAGGCAGATGCCAGCCGCGCGCCGCACCCCGATGGATTGCGCCGCGCACCGGGGATATTCCCGATACGCCATGAGCAGGAGAGCAATGTAGACCAATAGATTGAACGACGCGTAGCGCGACGTCATGGCCCCCGCCACGCCGTCTTTGAGCCCCGCGCGCCCCACCGCCGCCGCGGCCGCCGCCGCAAACGCGAACAGGATGAGACAAACCGGAAACAGGTTGTCCCGAAGACGCCGCGCGCGCCACAGATGCCCAAACGCGACGGCCACCGTGGCGAAGACCAGCAAGCCCATCGGGACCGCCAGCCACGCGTAGCGGGCCGCAGCAATGCTGCCCAGCGAGGCGAAGAAATAGCCGGCCGTTTGCACCACCCCCCGGCCCAGCATGGCCGGATGCGAGACCGGCTTCTGGTAGCCGACGAAATACAAGGCCCAGACCAACGCGCCACAGGCCAGAAACGGCAAGCCGCGACGAACCGGCTTTTTCTCTCCGGAGAGCCACAACCCCAGCATGGCTACCAATCCGACCGGCCAGACTAACAGCCCGTGCATGACGGACAGGGATGCCGCCACGCCGGCCACGATGGCCAAAACGTCGTACCGGCGACTGGCGCCGCTCAAAGTCCGGGAAAAAGCGTAAAAGGCCGCCACGGCAAAGAACAGGACGAGCAAAAATCCGACTTGGAACCCCATGAGGAAATTTTCGTATTGCTTGGTGTTGTAGCCCGCCAGCCCGACGGCCAAAACGACCGCGCCTTGCCGCCAATTGGCCGGCAAGCCCGGACGTTCCCGGTCGTTTGCCTGCCGGAGATACCCCAGATACAGCAGATAGGTGGCCAGCACCACGGCTTGGCCGATGTACATTTGGATAACCGTGTTGTAGCCGGTGAGCAGCCCGCTCGCCATCAGGACGATCCGCGGCAGCACGAACCGATGCTCGTTGTGCTGGGAGAACAAGGCCGACCAGTCGATTCCAGAATCGCGGAACGCTTTCAGCATTTCCACGACGCGCCATTCGTCCCAGAAGACCTGGTTCACTCCGAAAAGCCAAACCAACAGCGCGCCCCATGCCATGGGCAACGCCATCAGCCACATGGTCGGTTGGAAACGGTGGGCTGCCATGCCCTCACCCTTCCCGGCTGGCGAGCCAGTCCGATGCCGACCAGGCTTTTTTCCAGCGCTTCAATTGGTAGAGCGCACCCACGGCGAGCGCTTTTCGGGCCGGCGCCTCGCGGCCTTCCAACGCATCCGTCCGGGCGAAGTCGATCAGCCCGAGAATCTCGTCGTTGGGCACCATGGCGGCCGGCAGGCCGGCATTGTTCTTGCGAAAAGAAGCGACGGCTTGCCGCACGCGGTCGGGATCGCGCGCATAGGCCCACAATTCTCCGGCATCGCGCAAGAC
>JAKLIL010000110.1 GCA_022709625.1 Verrucomicrobiota bacterium | reverse complement strand
GGCATCACCGCGGGACGCGATCTCGGGGCGCTGCCGGAGATCCGCCGCGCCATGGCCCGGGCGGTCGCGAACGGCATGGTCGCGGCGACCGACCTGTGCGGCCCGCTGCCCGGCGCCTCGAGTCCGCATCCCCAGATCTTGGTCTTCCGCCCGCTGTTCCGGCCCGAGGCGCCCCGATCCGTCAAGGGCTTCGCCATGGCGATGCTGGATCCGCGGCAGTTGCTGGAAGCCGCCGCGGGCGAGCAACTCGAAGGCAGCCGGCAAATCGCGCTGGAACTGTGGCAACTGCGTCCGGACCGGTCGCCGGAACGGCTGGCCGCGTCGCCGGAGCGACTGCCGGACGGCGTGGCGACGGCGTGGACGGCGTCCCGCCCCGTGATGGCCTTCGGCCAGACCTACGCCGTGGCGGCGACGCCCACGCCGGAGTTTTTCGCCGAGCATCCGGCGTATTTCGGCTGGCTCGTGCTGCTGGCGGGCCTCTCCCTGACGACCACCGGCGCGCTGCTGACCGGTTTCGTCGTCCACCGCCGGGAGGATCTGGAACGGCAGGTGTCGATCCGCACCGCGGCCCTGGCCGAAAGCATCCGCCGCTTCAATCTGCTGGCGCGGCAAAACCGCGTCGCCCGCTGGGAAGTCGACGCCGATGGGCTCTACCGGGAATTGTCCGATCTGGCCGACACGCCGCTGGGCTACCGGGCCGACGAACTGGTCGGCCGGAAGCACATCTACGATCTGCATCCCGAGGTCGGCCGCGAACGGTTCAGGGCCACCCTCGCGGCGCTCGCCGCGAAGGGCCAGCCCATCAGCGACCTGGTCCACCCCGTGCAGGCGAAGTCGGGGGAGATTCTCTGGTTTTTCAGCAGCGGCATTCCGGTGCGGGACGCCTACGGCCAGCTGCGGGGCTATTGGGGCACCAGCACGGACATCACGGCGCGCAAGCGGGCGGACGAGGCCCTGGCCCAGCTGGCGAAGGACAAGCAGAAAGCGGCGGCACGCTATGAATCGCTGATCAGCGCGTCCAACACGGGCGCCTGGGAATACGACACCGACACCGGCCACCTGTGGGCCAGCCACGCCTATTTCGCCATGCTGGGCTGCGACCCCGCCGACTTCCCGCTGGCCCCCGGCCAGCGCAACGTCGAAGCCGTCTGGCTGGATCTGGTCCATCCCGAGGACCGCGACCGCGTCTGGCAGGAATCCTGCGACTACATGCGGAACCCGACGGGCATGTACGAACATGTCTTCCGCATGCGCCACGCCGATGGCCACTGGGTCTGGATCCTGTCCCGGGGCCGGTGCCTGCGGGACGACCAGAACCGCCCCACGGCGATGCTGGTCGGCGCCCACATCGACGTCACCGCCTCCAAGCGCGCGGAGACCTATCTCGCGATGAGCGCGCAGACGGTCCAGATCCTCAGCCAGCCGGGGGAATTCAACGAGTTGCTGGAACAGGTCGTCGCCTTGCTGCGGGAGAAGACGGAATTCGACGCGGTCGGCGTCCACCTCCGCCAGGGCGACGACTATCCGTTCATCGCCCAGCAGGGCTTCGCCCCCGAACACGTGGCGGCCTGCAGGGACCTGCGCGCGCTGGACCCGGACGGAAATCCGCTGGCGGACGCGGCCGGCCGCCCGGCGCTGCGGTGCATCTGCGGGTTGGCGCTGTCCAACCTGCTCGACCGCTGCGGCCAGTGGTTTTCCCCGGGCGGCAGCGGCTGGACGAACGATCTCCGGGCGATGCTGCAGTCGGGGCCCGATCCCCGCCCCCACCCGCACGACCTGTGCCTGCGCGCGAACTACCGTTCCATCGCCTGGATTCCGATCCGGGCCGGCGGGACGATCGTCGGCCTGCTGCAGTTCCACGACCGGCGGCAGAACCAGTTCACCGCCGAAAGCATCCAGATCCTCGAAAGCCTCGCGAACCACGTCGGCGAGGCCATGATGCGCCGCCGCGCCGAACAAGACTTCCGCGCCTTGTTCCAGAGCATGGTCGAGGGCTTCGCGCTGCACGAGATCGTGAATGGACCGGACGGCCAGCCGGTCGATTTCCGCTTTCTGGAGGTGAACCCGGCCTTCGAGACGATGATGGGCGTCCGGCGAGAAAACATCCTCGGCAAAACCGGCCGGGAAGTCGTGCCCCCCGCCGACCAGCAGTGGTTCGAGAGTTTCGCCCGCGTGGCGGAAACCGGCAATCCGCTATTTTTCGAAAACTACTTCGCAGCGCAAGCATTTCGAAGTGGGGGTGTTCCGGCCCGGGCCCAACCAGTTCGCCTGCATCTTCAGCGACATCACGGAGCGCAAGCTGGTCGAACTCGAGCTGCAGGAAAGCCGCCGCCGGTTCGCCGCGCTGTTGGCGCACCTGCCGGGCATGGCCTACCGCTGCCGCATCGACGCGGCCGGGACCATGGACTTCGTCAGCGAAGGCAGCCTGGCGCTGACCGGCTACGCGCCGCGCGACCTCGTCGGCCCGCACGCCATGCCGTTCCAGGACGTCGTGGCGCCGGCCTATCGAGACATGGTGCGGCAGGAACGGGAACGGGCGGTCGCGGCGCGCCGGCGGTTCGAGGGGGAATACCAGATCGTCACCCGCGGCGGCGAAACGAAATGGGTCTGGGAACAGGGCGAAGCGGTGTACGACGCCCAGGGAACCGCCGTGGCGCTGGAAGGGTTCCTCTCCGACGTCACCGCGCGCAAGCGGGCCGAGGCCGACCACGACCGCCTCATCCGGGCCATCGAACAGTCCGGCGAAATGATCGAAATCACCGACGCCACCGGCAAAATCCTGTACGTCAACCCGGCCTTCACGGCGGTGACCGGCTACGAGCGGGCCGACGCGCTGGGGCGGCGGCCGGAGCTGCTCCGCAGCGGCCAGCACGACGCGGCCTTCTACCGCGAGCTGAACGCGACGCTGGCCGCGGGCCGGGTTTGGGAGGGCCAACTCGTCGATCGGCGCAAGGACGGCACGCTGTTCACCGTGCAGACGTCCATCTCGCCCGTGCGCGACGTTTCCGGCCGGATCGTCAACTTCGTGGCCGTCAGCCGCGACATCACCCACGAGCTCCGGGACCAGGAAGAAAAAGACCTCCTGAAGGACCAGTTGGGCCAGGCCCAGAAGATGGAATCCATCGGCCGCCTCGCCGGCGGCGTGGCGCACGATTTCAACAACATGCTGCAAGCCATCCTCGGTTATGCCGAAATGGCCCTGGACCGCGTGCCGCCCGGCGCGGCCCTGCGCGACGACCTGCTGGAAATCCAGAAGGCGGCCCAGCGGTCCGCGGCGCTCACGCGCCAACTGCAGATCTTCGCGCGCAAGCAAAAGGCCGTGCCCAAGGTCCTCGATCTCAACCAGGCGGTCGAAGGCATGTTTTCCATGCTGAAGCGGCTGATCGGCGAAGACATCGAGCTGGTGTGGAGGCCGGGGGCGGACCTCGGCACCGTGCGGATCGATCCCAGCCAGCTCGACCAGATCGTCGCCAACCTGTGCGTGAACGCGCGCGACGCCATCGGCCAATCCGGCCACGTCATCCTCGAAACCCGCAGCGCCACGATCGACCGGTTCGGCAAGGACCTCCACGGCGGCATCGCACCGGGCGACTACATGCTGCTGGCCGTGAGCGACGACGGCGCGGGCATGACGCCGGAAGTGCAGCAGCACCTGTTCGAGCCGTTCTTCACCACGAAGCAGCTCGGCCGGGGCACCGGGCTGGGCCTGTCCACCGTGTACGGCATCGTCCAGCAGAACCACGGCGGCATCCAGGTGTACAGCGAGCCCGGTCGAGGCACCACCTTCAAGATCTACCTGCCGCGGCATTCCGAATCCGCGGACGTTCCCGTGGCGGAAAGCGCGGAAACGCCCGCCAGCCGCGGAAACGAAACCATCCTGCTGGTCGAGGACGAAGAATCCATTCTCCATGCCACGCGCCGGATGCTGGAATCGCTCGGCTACCGGGTGCTGGTGGCAAATTCACCCACCGGCGCCCTGCAACTGGCCCTCGACGCCGCGGACCGCCTGCCCCTGTTCAAGGACGGCGCCGAACGGATCGACCTGCTGATCACCGACGTGATCATGCCGGAGATGACCGGGGTGGAACTGACCGGCCATTTGCATCACCGCTTCCCCGGCCTCCGGCGCCTGTTCATGTCGGGCTACACCGCCAACCTGATCTCCATGCAGGGCGTCCGGACGAGCCAAGCCGATTTCATCCAGAAGCCGTTTTCGCGCCTGGCCCTGGCCCGCAAAGTGCGGGAGATTCTGGACCGTGCGGAGCCCCCTCAGTCCGCCTAGATTTTCGGCACCGGGGGATTGCGGACGGCCACGCCCTGGGTCGCGAGATAGGTCTTCACCTGCCGCACGGTGAAGGTGCCGAAGTGGAATACGCTGGCCGCCAGCAGGGTGCTGGCATGGCCTTCCTTGACCGCTTCGAGGAAGTGGATCAGCTTGCCCGCCCCGCCGCTGGCCACCGTCGGCAAATGGGTCGCATCGACGATGCCGCGGATGAGTTCCAGGTCGTAGCCGCGTTTTGCGCCGTCGCCAGTCTTGCTGGTGGGCAGGATTTCGCCGACGCCCACATCGGCCATTTTCTTCGCAAACTCGATGGCGTCCATCCCTGTCGCGGTGCGTCCGCCGTCGACGTACACCTCGCGTTCCGACGGCAGCTTGGCGTTGCGGTCGGCGTCGATCGCCACCACGACGTGTTGGCCGCCGAATTTCTTCACGGCCTCGGCCACGAAAGCCGGATTGCGGAACGCCGCCGACGAGATGCTGACTTTCTTCGCGCCGGCCTCCAGGGCGGTCGCCACGTCGGCCAGCGACCGGATGCCGCCGCCGACCGTTACCGGAATCTTGACGGCGGCCGTCACCCGACGCAATACGTCGAACATCGTGGGCCGGTTCTCCACCGTGGCGGTAATGTCGAGAAAGCCCAATTCGTCCGCCCCCGACTCCTCGTACGCCGTAGCACAGGCGACCGGATCGCCGGCGTCGATCAGATCCACGAAATGGATGCCTTTGACCACGCGGCCGTTCCGCATGTCGAGGCAGGGCATGATGCTGACGAATTTCTTCATGGGATTCCGTTGGTTTTGGATTGAAGGATGAAAATACGCCTGGCTCTCCGGCGATACACGCAAAAAAAGCCGCAGGCATGACCTGCGGCGCAATGCTCACGGGGAGCAGGGGGGTTCAGCCACCCAGCTTGGCGTCGATCTCGGCTTCGGCTTGCGACCAGAAATAGGCGCTGTCGCCGTTGAAACCGTGACGCTCGGCGATGTAGTAGGCCGCTTCCTGGATCATCTTGTAGCGCTGTTCCGGCGACACGGCCGGTTTGGTGGATACGGGGGCGGCCACGGACTTCTTGGCCGCGGCGGCCTTCTTGGGAGCCGCTTTCTTGGCGGCGGGTTTCTTGACTTCCTTCATTTCGTTCTCCTTGCTCCAGTGGTCGGAACCGGAGCTGTTTCAATGTGGTTCGCCTCCCGACATGGGCTGCAAATTTGCGCGAAATGTATTTCGTTTTTGCTGGAATGCAAGAGCTAATTTCTTTCAGAACCCGTTGGAAAAGAAAGAAATCTGTCGCATCACTGCTCCCGGCAACCAGATAGGAATCAAAAACAGAAAAATCGTTTTACCTATTTCGTTTGGCAAAGCGATCCTCATTCAGTGCCGACAGATCTTTGAAAAACGCTTTGACATGTCTTTGACATTTTTTCCTCAAAGACCCTTTTTCCGACCTGAGTTATCGAGGAGCGAGCAACGCTGTAACTCAAGGCGCAGTGCCATCCAGTTTCAACAGCGCTTGGCGGGCGGCTTCCGTTTCAGCCGTCCGTTTGCTTGGCCCCGCCCCCTCCCCGAGGCAATGGTCGCCATGAAACACGGCCACGCGGAAACGTCGTTCGTGCGGGGGACCTTGTTCGGAAACCAGTTCGTAGCGCGGGCTTTCCTTCCAATGCCGCTGCATCCGCTCCTGCAGAGCGCCCTTGGGATTGTCGTCGGCGCCGGCGGCCAGCGCCGCGGCGATTTCGTCCGCGAACCATTTTTCAAACGCCCGCCGCACGGCCTCCGGTCCCCCGTCGATCCACAGTGCGCCAATCGTGGCTTCCAAGGCATCCGCCAGCAAGGCGTGCTTGGCACGTCCGCCGCTCTGCTCTTCGCCGCGGCCCAGCCGCAAGCCGGCGCCCAATTCCAAACGCCGGGCCACGCGCGCCAAGGCCGCGGAGTTGGTCAACCGGCTGCGCACCTTGGTCAGCGTGCCTTCCCGCCATTCCGGCCGGTTCGCCACCAGCCATTCGGCCGCAATCGCGCCCAGCACCGCGTCGCCGAGGAATTCCAGCCGCTGGCTGTCCGCGCGTCCGGCGCGGTCGTTTTCGGCCGCGTGGGAAGGATGGGTCAGGGCTTCCTCCAGCAATTCCGGGCGCCGGAAGACGTGTCCCAGTTTGGCTTCCAGATCG
>JAKLIL010000011.1 GCA_022709625.1 Verrucomicrobiota bacterium | reverse complement strand
CATCTTCGATTCGGTGCGGACGGTGCAGGAGCAGGTGCAGGGCGCGTATTCGGCGCTGACGATCATCGCGGGCCACGGGCTGCTGGCCTTCACGGATCCGCACGGCATCCGGCCGCTGGTGCTGGGGCGCAAGTACACCGACCGCGGCATGGTCTACGCGTTCGCGTCGGAGACGGACTGCTTCGATTATCTCGGGTTCGAGTTGATCCGCGACCTGCGGCCCGGCGAGGCGGTGCTGATCGACAACGAGGGCCAGATCCACAGCCGCATTTGCCGGGCGGAAAAGCAGGCCTTCTGCATTTTCGAGTACATCTATTTCGCGCGCGAGGATTCGATGATCCAGGGCCGGCTGGTGGCGACCGAGCGCGTGCGCATCGGCCGGCAACTGGCGGAGCAGGTAAAGAAGGCGGGCTTGCAGCCGGACCTCGTGATCGACGTGCCCTCGTCGGCCTAGTTCTTCGCGTCGGGCATGGCCGAAGCGCTGGGCGTGCCGTACCGGCGCGGACTGGCGAAGAACAACCACGTGGGTCGCAGCTTCATCGTGCCGACGCAGGCGCGGCGCGAGCAGATCGTGCGCCAGAAGCTCAATCCCCTCAAAGACGTGGTGCGCGGCAAGAAGGTGGCGGTGGTGGACGACTCGATCGTGCGCGGCACGACGTCGAAGCACATCGTGAAGCTGCTGCGCGAGAGCGGCGCCGCCGAAATCTACTTCGTGTCCGCGGCACCGCCGATCGTCTGCCCCTGCATCTACGGCATCGACATGTCGGTCAAGCGCGAGATCATCGCCGCGCACTACGATCCCAAGCAGATCGCGCACTATCTCGAAGCCGACGCGGTGATCTACCAGTCGCTTGAAGACCTCCGCGCGCTCTACAAGGATCTGCCGTGCTGCTACGCCTGCTTCTCGGGCGAATATCCCACCGGCGCGTCGGAAGAACTGCTGAAGCAGATCGAACAGGAGAAGGAATGCTCGACCCGAAACTAGATTGCGTCGCCGTCCTCGATTTCGGCGGCCAGTACGCGCACCTGATCGCGAACCGCGTGCGCGCGCTCGGCGTCTATTGCGTCGTGATGGCCCCCGAGGACTTCCGGGCGGGGGCGGACGCGCCGGCGGGCCTGATCCTCTCCGGCGGGCCCCAGTCGGTGACCGACGAGCACGTGCGCTTGATGCGCGCGCGGCTGGCGGGCTACGGCAATCCGATCCTCGGCATCTGCTTCGGGCACCAATTGCTGGCGAAGCTGCACGGCGGCCGCCTGGTCCACGGGAGCGAACGGCAATACGGCCCCACGCCGATCCGTTGCGATCCGGCCGCGGAGCTGTTTCTGGGACTGCCGACGGAACAGACGGTCTGGATGAGCCACGGCGACCACGTCGCGGAGCTGCCGCCGCGATTCCGCGCGACGGCCACGGCGCCGAACTGCGCCGTCGCGGCCTTCGAGGCGGACCTGCGGCCCATCTTCGGCGTGCAGTTCCATCCCGAAGTCGTGCACACGCCGCACGGCAACGCGATTCTGAAGAACTTCCTGGCGACCTGCCGCATCCGCACGCCGTGGGCGCCGGACGGCATGCGGCGCCGGGTGGTCGAACAGACCCGGGCCGCCGCCGGCGACGCCACGCTCTTCCTGCTGGTGTCGGGCGGCGTCGATTCGCTGGTGGCGCTGCAGGTCTGCATCGAGGCCGTCGGCCCCGGCCGCGTGCGCTCGCTGCACGTGGACACGGGCCTGATGCGCCTGGGCGAGTCCGACGACATCCTGAAGTTTCTGGCCGCCGAAGGGTTCCGGAACATCGAGATCGAACGCGCCGAGACACGCTTCCTGCGCGAGTTGGCCGGCGTCGCCGACCCCGAGCAGAAGCGCGCGATCATCGGCCGGCTGTTCGTCGAGGTGCTGCGCGACAAGTTGCGGGCGCTGAATCTCGGCGACAACTGGAAGCTGGTGCAGGGCACGATCTATCCCGACACCATCGAAAGCGGCGGCACGAAGAACGCGGCGAAGATCAAGACCCACCACAACCGCGTGCCGGAAATCCAGGCCATGATCGACCGGGGCCTCGTCGTCGAACCCTTGCGCGACCTCTACAAGGACGAAGTGCGCCTGCTGGGCCGCGAGCTGGGCCTGCCGCAGCCGCTGCTCGACCGCCATCCGTTTCCCGGTCCCGGCCTCGGCATCCGGCTGCTGTGCCACGACGGATCCAGACCCCCATCCCCTTGCGGGATGGGTGAATCAGGTTGGGAACTACCGCCGACGGTGTTTACTTCTTTCCAGCCTGATTCACCCACGGCGCAAGGCCGTGGGGGTCTGCAATCCCTGCGCGGCCGCATCCTGCCGGTGAAGAGCGTCGGCGTGCAGGGCGACGAGCGTTCCTACCGGCATCCCGCCGTCGTCTGGAGTCCGGACGGTCGCTGGCCGGTCTGGCCGGAGCTGAACGCGCTCGCCAACCGGCTCGTCAACGAATTGGCCGACATCAACCGCGTCGTGGTTTCGCTCGAGAATCTGACGGACGTGGAATTCGCGCTGCGCGAAACCTTCGTGGAACGCGCCGGCCTCGACCGCTTGCGGCAGGTGGACGCGCGCCTGCAGCGGCGCCTCGCGGGCATTCCGGAAATCTGGCAGGCGCCGGTCATCGCGCTGCCGCTTTTCGACGCGGCCGGCGACCAGGCCTTCGTGCTGCGGCCGGTCTGCTCGCGGGACGCCATGACGGCCGACGTCTATCCGATCGACTTCGGCCTGCTGGCGGAACTGGCCCGCGAGACGCGCGCCGTGCCCGGCGCCGGCGCGCTCTTCTACGACGTCACCACCAAGCCCCCGGGGACCATCGAATGGGAATGAAGTTCCAGATCGACGACGCCTGCTGGCTAGGCGACGACGGGTGGTTCCACCGCGGGACGATCCGGATCGCCGACGGCCGCATCGCGAAGCTGGAAAGCGATTTCGCCTCCGACGCGCCGTGCGGCGACGAGATCGTCGTGCCGGGGCTGATCGACGCGCACGTGCATCTGCGCGAACCGGGCCAGACCTACAAGGAAGGCATCGCCAACGGCACGGCCGCGGCGCTGAAGGGCGGGGTGGCGACGGTGCTCGACATGCCCAACAATCGGCCGCCGATCGCGACCCGCGAATCGTTCGAAAAGAAACGCGCCCTCTTCGCGCACAAGGCGCGGGTCAACTACGGTCTTTTTTGGCAGGCGACGGACGGCGGCGAACCCGCGCCCGAAACCGCCGCGGGCGCGAAAATCTACATGGCGCAGTCGTCGAGTCTGCCCGCGATCGGCGACGCCGACGCGCTGGCGCGGATTTGCCGCGTCCAGGACCTCGTCGTGGTCCACGCCGAGGACGAACGCCGATTTTTCCACGGTGTGGAAAAATCGGGAGGACGACACGGAGGTCGTCCCTCCATGGAGGGTCGGGCTCCGTCCCGACCGGATTTGACGCATCACCTCCGTCGGCCGCGGGCGGCGGTTTTGGCGGCGCTGGCGAACATCGAGATCGCATTGCGCAAAACGCCGGCGAAGGCGCGGCCGCGGCTGGTCGTGGCCCATTGCGGCACGGTCGAAGAGCTCGCCTGGGTGCGGAAGATGAAACGCGCCGGGCACGACGTGTGGGCCGAGACGTGTCCGCACTATTTTCTGCTGACCGAGGAAGATTATCTCCGCCGCGGCGCCGCGTTGCAGGTGAACCCGCCGCTGCGGAGCGAAGAAGACCGCGCCGCAATATTCGAAGCCGTGAAGAACGGCGGCGTCGATTTCGTCTCGACCGACCACGCGCCGCACGCGCCGGCGGAGAAGGCGGGGAAGAATCCGCCGTCGGGCATCGCGGGCATCGAATGGCTCGGCCCGATCCTGCTGACGCTCGCCAAGCGCGGCGAAATGACTTGGAAACGCTACCTGGAGCTGTCCGGCCAGAACGCCGCGCGGTGTTTCGGGATCGAGGGGCGCGGTGGCATCCGGGAAGGCGCCTGGGCTGATCTGACATTCGTCGCGCTCGGCAAGACGGCGAAGAACGCGCGGGAAAAGGTCGCGACGCGCGCGGGATTCCGGCCGTACGCGGAGTTCGCTTTCGTCGCGCGCGTGCGGGCGATGATGATCGACGGGCAAACGGCCTGGAGCGACGGCCGCGTGCGCCCCGGCGTGCGGGGCAGGGAGGTGTTCGCGTGAAACCGGAGAAGAAACAATTCATCGAATTCTTGGTGGCCAGCGGCTGCCTGAAGTTCGGCGATTTCCAGCTCAAGTCGGGCGACCGCTCGCCGTTCTTCGTCAATCTGGGCCAGGCCGACAGCGGCGCGAAGTTGGATGTCGTGGGGCGGACGCTGGCGGAGGCGTCGCTCCGGGCGTTCCCGCAGGCGTCGTTGCTGTTCGGGCCGGCATACAAAGGCATCGCGTTGGCGGTGGCCGCGGCGGCGGCGGGTTGGTACCGGCACGGCAAGGACCTGCGGTTCTTCTACGACCGCAAGGAGGCCAAGGCGCACGGCGAGCGCGGGCGGTTCATCGGGCATCTGCCGGAGCTGGGAGAAGCGGTGGTGATGGTGGACGACGTGCTCAGCGACGGCGGCACGAAGGTCGAAGCCATCGCCGCGATCGAGGCCGCGTTTCAGACGCGCCCCGTGGGCATCGTGGTGGCCGTGGACCGCCGCCGGCGCGGGACGCCGCTGCCGGCGGGCCTGCCGCCGGTCGCGGCCGCGATCGATTTGTCCGATTTGTGCGAGTACCTGGCCGAAACCGGCGACGACGTCCACCACCAGGCGCTGCGGCGCTTCTACGAAGGAGAAGGCAAGTGAAGGAATACCGGATCATCCCCGCGCTGGACGTGGCGGATCTCGAAACGGCGCTGCGATTGGTCTGCCGCACGGCGGGGCGCGCGTCGGTCTACGGTTACAAGCTGGGCTTCGCGCTCGGGTTGGCCCACGGCCTGCCCGAGACCGTGCGGCGCATCCGCGAGTGGACCGACAAACCGCTGATCTACGACCATCAGAAGGCCGCGACCGACATCCCGGACACGGGTGCGTTGTTTGCGGACGTGCTGCAGCGGGCGGGGATCGACGAGGCGATTTTGTTTCCGCACACGGGGCCGCACGTGCTCGCCGCGTGGACGCATGCGCTGCAGGAGCGGAAGATCAAACCGATCGTCGGCGCGGCGATGACGCATCCGGCGTATCTGGTGTCGGAAGGCGGCTACATCGCCGACTCCGCCGCGACGGCGATCTGCCGGCAGGCGGCGGTGCTGGGCGTTTCGGCCTTCGTGGTGCCGCTGACCAAGCCGGAGCTGGTCGCGAAGCTGGCCGTGGGCGTGCCCTTCACCGCGCAGCAGGAATTCTACTCGCCGGGTTTCGGCGCGCAAAAGGGCGATCCGGCGCAGTTTCCGATGCTGGCGCGGCACTACCTGATCATGGGGCGGTCGCTCCTGGCCGCCGAAGATCCGGCCAAGAAACTGGCGGAAGTGGAAAAAGAACTGGGAATGGGAGTCTAGACAGGATGAACAGGATTAACAGGATGGGATCGGGAATCGAAATCCTGTGAATCCTATAAATCCTGTCCAAAAGGGGTCCAAATGAAAAAAGACCTGATCTCGATCGACGATCTGGGGCTGGAGCAGATCCTGGATTATCTCGATCTGGCGGCGCGAGTGGAAGCGCTGCCCAACGCCGAGAAGGCGGGCTTGCTGCCGGGGAAGATCCTGGCGACGCTGTTCTTCGAGCCCAGCACGCGCACGCGGCTGAGCTTCGAGTCGGCGATGTGCCGGCTGGGCGGGCGCGTGATCGGATTTTCCGAGTCGGCGAATTCCTCGACGGCCAAGGGCGAGTCGTTTTCCGACACGATCCGCACGGTGGAGCAGTACGCCGACGTCATCGCGGTGCGGCATCCGAAGGAAGGCACGGCGCGGCTGGCGGCCGAGATCGCGGGCATCCCGATCCTCAACGCCGGCGACGGCGCGAACCAGCATCCGACGCAGACGCTGCTGGATCTCTACACGCTGCGGAAATTCTTCGGCAAGGTGGACGGGCTGAAGATCGCGCTGGTGGGCGACCTGAAGTATTCGCGCACGATCCACTCCCTGTGCCGGGCGCTGCTGGCGTTCGATGGCGTGGCGATGACGCTGGTGTCGCCGGAAAGCCTGCGCCTGCCGGGCTACCTGACGAAGGCGGCGGCCGGCACGACGGCGACGTTCCGGGAGAGCGAGAGCCTGGCCGACGCGCTGCGCGACAGCGACGTGGTCTACATGACGCGCATCCAGAAGGAGCGGTTCCCGGATCTCGTGGAATACGAAAAAGTGAAAGACTGCTACCGGCTGGAGGCGAAGATGCTCGAAGGTGCCCCAGCGCGCCTGAAGGTGCTGCATCCGCTGCCGCGCTTGAACGAGATTTCGCCCGACGTCGATGCCACGCAGCACGCCGGCTATTTCGAACAGGCCCGCAACGGCGTGATCATGCGCCAAGCCCTGATCCTCGATTTGCTGGATAAGAGAAACGACATCTGAGCCAACTACGAAATGCGCGAATGGCACGAAAAGAGGATTGGAAAGGTAGGGCGGTCTCGCCGAGACCGCCGGGCTGTTGGATCGGATTCCATTTGCGTCGATTTGCGTGCATTTGCGGTCGAAAGGAGCGCGACGTGACCCCCCAGAACATCCTGCTAATTCCGAAGATCGAGCGCGGCATCGTGATCGACCACATTCCCGCGGGCCTCGGCATTCCGGTCATGGCGCTCATCGGGCGCTGGCCGGAGCTGGAGGACGCGGTGATCACGCTGGGCCTGAACTACAAGAGCACGCGCATGGGCCGCAAGGACATGATCAAGCTGCAGGCCGAGCCGCTGCCGCCGCGGCTGCTGCAGATGTTGGCGCTGGTGTGTGCGGGCGTGACCATCAAGCGCATCGACCGGTTCGAGGTGGTGGAGAAGGTGGTGGTGCAGGTGCCGGAGCTGTTCGACAACCTGGCGCGGTGCATCAATCCCAACTGCATCACGAACGCGGAGCCGCACGTGGCGACGCGTTTCAAGCGGCTGGAATCCGGTTCGAAACACTTCAAGTGCGCGCACTGCGAGCGGGTCTGCTCGCTCGACGAGCTGGCGGGGCACCTCAAGGCATGAACCCGCTGGCCGTCCAGATCGCGGGCCTCGCGCTCGAATCGCCGCTGGTGCTGGCGTCGGGGGTGCTGGGCACCACGGCGTCCTCGCTGCGGCGCGTGGCGCAGGCGGGCGCGGGGGCGGTCACGACCAAGTCGTGCAGCCTCGCGGCGCGGCCGGGGCATCCGGCGCCGTGCGTCCTGCCGTGGCCGGGGGGGCTGATCAACGCCGTGGGGCTGTCGAACCCCGGCGTGGAAGCCGAACTGGAAGAGCTCGCCGAATACCGGCGCACGTGTGCGACGCCGCTGTTCGTCTCGATTTTCGCGGGGAGCGCGGACGAATTCGGCCGGCTGGCCCGCCGCGTCGCGGCGGCGAAGCCCGATCTGATCGAAGTGAACGTGTCGTGTCCGAACGTGGAATCCGAATTCGGCGCGCCGTTCGCCGCCGATCCGGAAGCCTGCGGGCGGGTGACGCACGCGGTGAAGGAGAACGCCGGCGCCGTGCCGGTGTCCATCAAGCTGTCGGCGCAATGCGCTTCGCTGGCGCGGATGGCGGTGGTATGCCGGCAAAACGGGGCCGACGCGCTCACGGCCATCAACACGGTCGGGCCGGGAATGTGGATCGACGTGGGCACGGGGCGGCCGGCGCTGTCGAACCGGGTTGGCGGCGTATCGGGGCCGGCGATCCTGCCCATCGCGGTGCGGGCGGTCTACGAGATCCGGAAGGCGGTCGATCTGCCGATCATCGGCACCGGCGGCGTGTCGTGCGCGGAAGACGCCCTGCAGTTGATCATGGCGGGGGCGGATGCGGTGGGTGTCGGCAGCGGCGTTTACGCGGGCGGCGTCGAACTGTTCGGCGAAATCAACCGCGGTTTGGCTGCGTTCCTGAAAGAGCGCGGATTTGCATCGCTGGCACAAGTGAAGGGGCTGGCGCACCGGGAGGGGCGGCCATGAATTTGGTTTTACCGAGCCACGCGATGCGGACCCTGCCGATCCAGCAGGTCGCGACCCATTCCGCGGAGCTCAAGAGCTTCCTGTTCGAGCAGACCTTCGAAGCGGAACCGGGCCAGTTCGTCATGCTGTGGATACCGGGGCTGGACGAAAAGCCGTTTTCGGTGTCCGACGTGCGGGACGGCCGGATCGAAATCACGGCAAAGGCGGTGGGACCGTTTTCGCGGGCGCTGATGGAATGCCGGCCGGGCGAGCGGCTGGGGGTGCGCGGACCGTTCGGGCGGGGATTCCGTCCGCGCGGGCGCGGGCTGGTGGTGGGCGGGGGGATGGGCATCGCGCCGCTGCGTTATCTGGTGCATCGCCTCGAGCGCGACCGCGCGTCGTTCCGGGTGGCGCTGGGCGCGCACACGGCGCCGGAATTGATGTATGCCGTCGATTTCGCGCGCGTCGGAGCGCATTTCGCGACGGACGACGGTTCCGTGGGGGAAAAGGGGGTGGTCCTGAACTTGGCCGAACGGTTGTGCGCCGACCAGCCGGTCGACGTGATCTATGGCTGCGGTCCCGAGCCGATGCTGGTGGCGCTACAGCAGCTAGCCGACCGGTTGCGGATCGATTGCCAACTCTCTTTGGAGCGATACATGAAGTGCGGGATTGGGGTTTGCGGAAGTTGCTGCGTGGACGGCAGCGGCATCTGCATCTGCCGCGAAGGACCGGTCCTGGACAAGGCGGAACTGGACCGGGTCCCCGACTTCGGCCGGCCGCACCGCGACGCGACGGGACAACGCCGGTCCTAGGAAAGGCCAAGGCGCCGCAGCCATTCCCGGAAATCGCGGGGCAGCGGCGAGACGGCCACTACCGGCTTGCCGGTGGCGGGATGCGCAAAACGCAGTTCGGCGGCGTGGAGCATTTGGCGGGGAACTTCGGGGAAGGCGGCGCTGCGGGCGTTGAAATACTGGCGGTCGCCCAGGATCGGGTCGCCAAGGTGATGCAGATGGATGCGGATCTGGTGCGTCCGGCCGGTTTCGATGGCGACCGCGACATGGGCGCAACGCGGCGGGCAGGTCTGCACGGATAGTTGGCGGACATGGCTGACGGCGGGAAGATGATCCACCGGCACCCGGACATCCATCTGCGGTTCGGGAAGATATCCGGCGACAAGGGCATGGTAGCGTTTGCGTATGCGGCCATCCTCGAATTGCGCCACAAGGGCACGGCGAACGTCTTCGTCCTTCGCGAAGAGCACGCACCCGGAAGTGTCTTTATCGAGACGGTGGACGGCGCGCAAACTCGGCAGGCCAAGTTGGCTCCGCAGGCGGGACTCCAACGAGTTTTCGCCGGTGGTCAGCAGCCGGGGCGGCTTGTCGGCCACGAGAAATTGCGGATCGTCGAGCAAAATGCGGAAGGGGGCGTTTTGTTCCCGTGGCGGCGCGCCGGCCTCGGGCAGGAGTTCGACGGCGTCGCGGGTTTGGAGCAAGTGCTTGGCCATCCAGATGCGGCGGCCGTTGACGAAGACGCGGCGGTCGTCGAGCAGGCTTTTGGCGGCGCGGCGCGAGAGGGACAGGCAAGCGGCCAGGTGGTCGAGGAGGGGCGTGCCGTTGCGGCGGACCGGCGGGAGGCGGCGGAGCGCCGGCGCGCTGGAGGCGGGACGCTTCATGCGTCGCCGAGGCGGAAGGGCGAAAAGCGGACCTCGGCGTCGAAGGGGTCGGAACGCTCGGCGCGCTTCAGGCGGTTGACGACCAGATAGGTGAGGGGCGTGGCGGCCACCTCGTAGGCGGTTTTGAGCACGAAGTTCCAAAAGACGACCTGGACGACCAGCGGCAGGGGCCACACGCCGCCGAAGGCGATGGTCGTAAACAGCAACGAATCGATGCCTTCGCCGGCGATGGTACTGCCGATGATACGCATCCAAAGATGGCGGCCGGCCATGAGCACCTTCATCCGGGCCATGATCCAGGCGTTGAGGAAGGAACCGCACCAGAAGGCCACGACGCTGCCTAGGACGACGCGGGGGGTTTGGAGGAGAATGGCGGAGAAGTTGGCCTGCATGTCCCAGCCGGGGGCGGGGGGCAGCAGGGCGACGATGGCGAACGACGTGGCGGCAAAAACGTTCAGGACGAAGCCCAGCCAGATGATGCGTCGGGCCTGCGCGTAGCCGTAGACCTCGACGAGCACGTCGCCGAAAATGTACGAGATGGGGAAAAGGAGGTTGCCGCCGTCCATGAGGATGAACGGCAACCCGGGAATCGACAGCGGCTTGATGGCGGCGACGTTGGAAATCACGAGGACGGTGCAGAACACCGCCGTGATAGTCGGCAGCCAGCGCCGCGAGGAGGAAGAAGCGTCCTCGGCCGGCCGCATTTATTTGCCGAAGGGATTGATGTTTTTCAGTGCGCCGCCCACGGCGTCGCCGACGGCCTTGCCTGCGTCCACGGCGCCGCCGACCACCGCCTTGCCGGCATCGACCGCGCCCTCGCCCACGGCCAGCGCGCCCTCGCCGACGGCTTCGGCGCCTTGGCCGAGGAGTTTGGCGGAGCCGGCAATGGCCGTGCCGGCGGTTCCGGCAATGGCGCCCAAGACGTGCTGGATGGCTTCCACGATGGTGACGCCTTCCTTTTCCTTGCCAAGGTCGGTCAGGGTAATGGTTGGCAGGGGGATGGGGATGGCTCCGCCGCCCGTCAACGCGGCCGCGCCGGTCATGGAGAAGTTCATTTTGCTTCCGGAGATGGTCAGTTTTTCGATCACGACTTTCTTGCCGGGCTTTTGTTCCGGGGCTTTTTCTTCCTTGGCTTCGCCTTCTTCCTTGGGCTGCTCCTCCTTGCCGGCGGAGAGTTGGTCGATGAGGGCGCCGAGATTGCTGTTGAGCAGGCCTTTTTCGTAGGTCAAGACCAGCCCATCGATGGCGATTTCCTTGATGAGGATGGTGTCGGAAAGAAAGGTGGAGTTGTCGATCTCCACGGAAACGGAGCCGAGGTCGAGCAACCCGTCGGTCTTGTAGCCTTCGGGATTGCCGACGTGCAGGCCTTTCAAGACGGCGGTGCCGCGCACCAGCGAGATATCGGCGTCCTGCAGGGTCACGGGCACGCCCAGCGTGCCGGATGCGGCGGCGTTGACGCCTTTCAGAACCAATTTGCCCAGCGACAATTCAAGTCCCAGAAACACGACGGCAAGAACAACGAGAGTCCAAACCAGGATTTTCAGCGTTTTTTTCATAGGGCTCCTTTGCGTCGGACGGCTCGTGCTTGGGCTGGGCCCGTAGCCAAAAACCGTCCACGCCACCGATAACCAAAACAGCCTAGCGCGCCTGAAACCCGGAACGCCAGCAAAAACCGGTTTTTCGCGGGGTTTCCCGCCCTCAAATGCGGTCGGGGGTGGCGATGCCAAGCAGCGCGAGGCCGTGGCGGAGGACCTTGGCGACCAGGTTGCAAAGGCGCACGCGGCTTTCGCGGAGGCCGGCCTCGGCCTTCAGGAACGGGACGTTCTGGTAGAACGAGGAGTAAGCCTGCGACAGATCGTAGAGGGCATCGGCGAGGAGCGATGGTTTTTCCTGGTCGGCGGCGTCGCGGACGGCATCGGGGTAGCGGGCGAGGCGTACGGCGAGGCGGCGGGCGTGGACACTGTCGACTTTCAGCGGCGCCGCCATGAAATCGACGCCGGGGAACCGTTCGGCGTACTTGTCGATGACGGAGGCGATGCGGGCGTGGGCATACTGGAGGTACGGCGCGGAATTGCCGTCCATCGCGAGGGCTTTTTCCCAGGTGAAGGTAATGGCCGATTGCGGATTCTGGGAGAGGTCGGCGTACTTGACGGCACCGATGCCGATGGCACGGGCAACGGCCTGCTGCTGGTCCGCCGGCATGTCGGGTGAGGCCCGCGTGACCAGTTCCAGGGCGCGCTTTTCGGCTTCATCGAGCAAAAGGTCGAGCTTGATGGCGGTCCCCTTGCGCGTGGATAGCAAGCCCTCGGGCAGACGCATCAGGCCGAACCAAATGTGGCGCAGCGGGGTTTTCACGCCGGTCTTCCGGGCGACGGCGAAAAATTGCCGGAAATGGAGTTGCTGGCGCTCGTCCGTTACATAGACGATTCCGTCCGGATGGAATTCGGCTTCGCGCGAAAAGACGGTGGCGAGATCGGTGGTGGCGTAGTTGTAGCCGCCGTCGGACTTGCGCACGATGCAGGGCGGGAGTTTTTCGTCTTCGAGGAACGCGACGAGCGCACCTTCGCTCTCGCGCACGAGGCCGAGGGACCGGAGCCGCTCCACGACGCCGGGAAGGGCGTCTTCGTAGAACGACTCGCCGCGCACGTAATCGAAGGAAACGCCGAGGCGGCCGTAGATGCGGTTGAATTCAATGAGCGAAAGGTCGATGAACTTCTGCCACAGGGCGCGGTTTTCGGGATCGCCGGCCTGCAGCTTGACGAGTTCGACGCGGGCCTGGTCCTTCCAGACGGGATCTTCCTCGCACTTCTGGTACGAGAGGACGTAGACGCGTTCCAACTCGTTGACGGCCGAGGCTTCAAAGGCGGCGGGATCGAGGAAGTTCCGGTAGCCCATGATCAGGATGCCGAATTGGGTACCCCAGTCGCCGAGATGGTTGTCGCTGAGGACGTCGTAGCCTAGGGCGCGGTGGATCCGCTTGAGGGCGTCGCCGATGACGGTGGAGCGGATATGGCCGACGTGCATCGGTTTGGCGACGTTGGGCGACGAGTAGTCCAAAATGATCCGCTTGCCGGCGCCGGGCTGCGGCACGCCAAGGAGAGGATCGGCCTGCATGGCTTCAAGGTGGCGCGCGAGGGCGGCGTCGGCCAGCGTGAGGTTGATAAAGCCGGGACCGGCGATTT
>JAKLIL010000109.1 GCA_022709625.1 Verrucomicrobiota bacterium | reverse complement strand
CAACGCCGTCCTGACGTTCAAGGAATGGCTCGACGACTTCGCCACGCCCGAAACCCAGGCCGTCGGCGAGGCGCTGCTGCGGAAGGAACTGGACGAAGTGCGCCGCACCCAGCCCGGAATCTGGCCGGAATTCGAGGCCCAGTACCGGCGCATCGTGGCCGGCGAGCGCGATTTGTACTTCTAGCATGGACGTGCCCGGGGAACCGGTGGCAAAATGATCCGCTTGTGAGGACTGCGTCGTGACCATCCGCTTGTCGCCCAACCACCGGCTCAAGCCCCTGTTCGAACAGCACCATGTGGCGTGGCTGAGCGAAGAGGCCGCCGAGCACCAGGACATCCGGCCGCTGCGCATCGGCATCCTCAACATCATGCCGCGGGCGGAGGAGTACGAATTCAACCTCCTTGCCCCGATGGGCCGCAGCATCCTCCAGATCATCCCCGTCTGGATCCGCCTGCTGGAGCACGACTACAAGAGCTCCGACCACGCCCATCTCGACAAGCACTACATCCCCTTCGACTGGGCCCGGTCGGTGGCCTCCCTCGACGGGCTCATCGTGACCGGCGCCCCCGTGGAGGAACTGCCCTGGGAGCAGGTCACCTACTGGAACGAACTGGTCCGCATCATCGACGTGGCCAAGACCTCCGGCACCTGCATCCTCGGCATCTGCTGGGGCGCACTCGCCCTGGCGAAGTACCTCGGTCTCGAGAAAACGATGTATCCGCAGAAGGTCTTCGGCGTCTATCCCACGCGCAACCTCGTGCCCGACCATCCCATCACGGGCGGGCTCGACGACGTGTTCTGGTGCCCCCAGAGCCGCCACTCGGGCATCGACGACGCCGTCCTCGAGGCCGCGGCCAAGGCCGGCGTCATCCGCCTGCTGGCGCACGCCGACAAGGGCGGCTACACCATCTTCGAAACGCCCGACCACCAGATCCTCATGCACTTGGGCCATCAGGAGTACAATTCCTCCCGCCTGCTGGCCGAAGCCCAGCGCGACCGCCTCAAGGGCCGGTCCGACGTCGGCCCCCTGGAAAACCTCGACGAGCGGAATCCGGTCAACACCTGGCGCGCGAACCGCAACGAGTTCTTCAATTCCTGGATCAAGCACGTCTATCTCACCACGCCTTTCGTGAAGGGGCCGGGCACGCCGGCGGTTTCCAACGAAATCGTGGTGGACGACGAGGGCGCCGCCGAATGAACGTGGCGTTTCTCGGCGACGGCGGGTGGGGCACCGCCCTCGCGCTCGCGCTCCTCCGCAACGGCCACGCCCCGCGCGTCTGGGGGCCCGACAAAGCCTACGTCGCCGAGATCCGCCGCACGCGCGCCAACCGCAAGTTCCTGCCCGGCGTCGAACTGCCGGCCGCCATCGAATGGACCGCCGAACCGGACGAAGCGCTCGCCGGCGCCGAAGCCGTCGTCCTCGCGGTGCCCTCGCGCTACGTGCGCGCCACGCTCGAACAGTTCGCGCCGGCCTACCGCGCCGCCGGCGCGCCGCCCGTCGTCAGCGCCACCAAGGGCTTCGACGAAGCCACCCGGGAACGGATGACCGAAATCCTCGCCGAACTCTGGGAAACCAAGACGCCCGCCGCGCTCTCCGGCCCGAGCATTGCGCCCGAAACCGCCCGCGGCGTGCCCACAGCGGTTACCGTCGCTTGCGCCGATGCCGCCGTCGCGCAGCGCTTTCAGGACCTCTTCTCCGGCGACGTCTTCCGCGTGTATACCAGCGACGACGTGCGCGGCGTCGAACTGGGCGGCGCGCTCAAGAACGTGATCGCGCTCGCCGCCGGCGTGTGCGACGGCCTTGGTTTCGGCCAGAACGCCAAGGCCGCGCTGATCACCCGCGGCCTCGCCGAGATGACGCGCCTCGGCGCGGCCCTCGGCGCCCATCCGCAAACCTTCTACGGCCTCAGCGGCGTCGGCGACCTCATGGTCACCTGCATGAGCTCGCAGAGCCGCAACCGCACCGTCGGCGAACGCCTCGGGCGCGGCGAGAGCCTGGCGGAGATTCTCGCCGGCATGGAACAGGTGGCCGAAGGCGTGTGGACTTGCCGGACGGCGCTGGCGCTCGCCCGCGAGGCCGGCGTGGCCGTCCCCGTCGTCGAGCAGGTCGACGCCATTCTCCACCGCGGCAAGCGGCCGAAGGACGCCGTGGTCGAACTTATGCGCCGCGACCCCCGCGCCGAACGCGACTAAGGACCCCGCGCCGTGTCCGCCTTCGGAAAGCAAACCCTCCTGCTGGTGGACGACCACGCCATCGTGCGCCAGGGCCTCGCCGCCCTGCTGGCGCGCGAACCCGATTTCGCCGTCGGCGGCGAAGCCGGCACCTACGAGGAAGGCCTCGCGGCCCTCGCCGCGCTCGCGCCCGACGGCGTGGTGCTCGATCTGTCCCTGCGCGACCGCAGCGGCCTCGACTGGATTCGCGACGCCCGCGCCCAGGGCTACCCCGGCAAGATTCTCGTCCTCTCGATGCACGACGAAACTGTCTACGCCGAAAAGGCCCTGCGCGCCGGCGCTCAAGGCTATGTCATGAAGGATCAGGCCGAAGACGCGCTCGTCGCCGCCCTCCGCCGAGTGTTCGCGGGCCAGACCTACCTGAGCCCCGCCACCGCGGAACTGCTCGCCGGCCACCCCGGCGCCGCCGAAAAGCCCGCCGGCGGCGTTGCCGGCCTCACCGCGCGCGAAAGCGAAATCCTCTACGCCATCGGCGGCGGCCTCTCCACCCGCGACATCGCCGAAAAGTTCGGCCTCAGCGGCCGCACCGTCGACGTCCACCGCGCCAACATCAAGCGCAAGCTCGGCTGCGCCTCATTCGCCGAAGTGCTCGTGCAGGCCACCGACTACAAGCGCGCGCAGGACGCCGCCCTCCGCCCGCCCGCCCTCTAGCCGTTTCGCCCCCGCGCGGGGGAATCGCGGCAAGCGGAGTTTTCCATGCTACGTAAAGTTTTCCATGCTACGTAAAACCGGCGCCGGCGGCGCGGGGCACGAGGACTTCGAGCGCGCGCGGCCGCAGGCGGATTTCCACTTCGCGGCCGGCCGGGACGAGTTCGCCGTCGAGTTGGATGGGGGCGGCGGTTTCCCGGCGGACGTCGAGGGTGCGGCAGCGGTGCGTGCGGACCTGCGGCAGCCGATCGAGGGTGCCGTTGAACAAGCGGCCCAGATTCATCAGCACCACGGGCAGATCCGAACGGAGAACCACGACCATTTCCATCAGGCCGTCGTCGGCTTGCGCCCGGGGGGCGATGCGGGCGCCGCCGCCGTATTGGGTGAGATTGGCGACGGTGAAGATGACGGGCTCGGCGAAGGTTTGCCACGGGCCGCCGTCGAGCGAGACCGCCACGGGCTGGGGGACGTAGGCGACGAGTTCGGCGGCGGCGGCGAAAACATAGGGCAGGATGCCGCGGAATGGAAAGGCCGCGAAGCCGCGGGCGATGGCGGCGTCCCACGCCATGCCGCAGGTGACGAAGAACGGCCGGCCGTTGGCAAGGCCGACATCGATGGCGCGGCGGTCGGCGCAGGCCAGAGCCGCGACCGCGGCGGGTAGCGCGAGCGGGATGCCGAAGTGGCGGGCGAAGCCGTTGCCGCTGCCGGCGGGAATCACCCCGAGCGCGGCGGGCGTGCCGGCGAGGATGGCGCCGATGCTGTTGACCATGCCGTCGCCGCCGGCGACAAGCACCGTGTCGACGCCGTCCCGCAGGGCCTGTTCGGTCTTGCGGCGCCCGTCGTCGACGTCGCGGCTGACTTCGCGGAGCACCTCGCGGCCGGGGCCGCCGAAATGGTCGTCGATGGCGCGCCAGAGCGCGTCGACGGAAAAGCCGGGGCCCGATTTGGGGTTGGCCAGCACAAGCGTCTTGCGGGGCGCGGCAAGTGGACGGAACGGGCTCATGGCGCTGGCCCGATTATTCCCCATCCGGGGTTCGCCTGAACAGGAAATTGGTGGGGGCGCCGACGGTTTTGCGTGCAACGGGATTGCGGCGGCTTGGGATTCCTTGTTGAACTGGCGGGCCGCGGGTCTAGTATTCCCTTGCCGCGTCGCGGCCGAGGAGAAAAGCCATGTGGATATTGCGTGGATTGCTGGGGATGGCGGTGCTGGTGCTCGTGAGCTGGGCGCTCAGCGAAAACCGGCGGCGGGTGGAATGGAAAACGGTCGGGTGGGGCCTGGGGCTGCAGTTCGGCATTGCGCTGCTGATGGTAAAGGTACCGGTGTGCCAGCAACTCCTGGGCCAGCTGAACCGCGTGGTGCGCGCGATCGAGCGCGCCAGCCACGAGGGCGGCGCCTTCGTGTTCGGCTATTTGACCGGCGGCGACGCGCCCTTCGCGCTCAAGGAAGGTTTTTCCTCGGCGCCGGCGCTGTTTTTCTTCGGGCCGCTGATGATGCTGATCGTGGTGGGGGCGCTGAGCGCGGTGCTGTTCCACTTCGGCGTCATGCAGAAAATCGTCGAGCTGTTTGCGCGCCTGCTGCGCCGGACGATGGGGCTCGGCGGAGCGGAGGGCGTCGTGGTCGCCGCCAACGTGTTCATGGGGCAGAGCGACGCGCCGCTGCTCATCAAGCCCTACGTCGGCCAACTGGGCCGGGCGGGGCTGATGTGCACGATGACGGCGGGCATGACGACGATTTCCGGCTCGCTGATGATCGTGTACGCCTCGATGCTCGAGCCGGCGCTGCCCGGCATCGTGCTGGGGCATCTGGTGGTGGCCTCGATCATCAGCGCCCCAGCCGCGGTCATGGTCGCGCGCCTGATGGTGCCGGCGGAACCGGGCGAGGGGGGCCACGAGGTGCCCGACCTGAAGGCCGAGACCCACGGCGTGGTCGATGCGCTGCTGGTGGGCGCGAACGACGGAGCCAAGGTGATGGTCAACGTCGCCATCATGCTGGTGGCGATCATCGCCGTGGTTGCGCTGGTGAACCGCGCGCTGGGGCTCATCCCCTTGACCGTGCCGCTGTCGCTGGAACGCATGCTGGGATGGCTCATGGCGCCGGCGATGTGGCTGGTGGGCGTCCCCTGGAGCGAGGCGCGGGCCGCGGGGGAACTGATGGCGCTCAAGACCGTTTTCAACGAATTCGTGGCGTATCTGGCGCTGGCGAAACAGGCGCCGGAAGCGCTCTCGTTCCACAGCCGCCTGATCACCATCTACGCGCTGTGCGGGTTCGCGAACTTCAGCAGCATCGGCATTCTCGCGGGCACGCTGACGGCGCTGTGTCCCGCGCACAAACGGACCATCGCCGCACTGGGCTTCAAAGCCATGGTCGCCGGCACCATCGGCACCCTGCTGACCGGCGCCGTGATCGGGATCGTCGTCCGGCCGTAAACGGGGGCGGCGACTGCCGGCCGGCGCCGCGTTCGCCGGAATGGATGTCGGCGGGTGGCCTGCCGCGCGGCCCATGCCGCGCGGCCCATTGACTTTGCGGAAACTCCTCCGTAGAGTTTGCGCTTGGTTGGGGATGCTTCGGTGTCAGATCCGGTTGGCGGGCGCAGGCCCGGCAGTTCCCAGCGTAACAACAAGGAGAGTCGGCGTGAAAGCAACGTGGGCGTTGGCGGGGTTGTGCGTTGGCATGTTCGTGTTTGGCGGGGATTCCGCGCCGGGACAGGAGGCCGATTACGGCGATGCGCCGGACAAGGTCCTGGCCTATCCGGACAGTGGCATCGTGGGCGGGTTTCCCACGTGCCGGGCGCCGACCACCGCCACCAACTGGGTCCAGCACAACCAAAGCGGCGCCCATTTCGGGGGCAGCCGGGATGTGGAAGTGGACGGCAACGCCGGGGCCTGCGCCTCGTTCAGTCCCTACGACAACGACGAATGTTTCGCCGACGGCGACGCCGGCCTCATGTTTCCGCCGGCCTATACCATCGTGGGGGCGGCGGGCTCCGAGCGCATCGTGTTGTGCACCCCGCCGGGCGGCTGGCTGGGCGGGCCGTGCCAGTCGGCCGTCTGGGGCGCCAACGTGGACGTCGTCGTGGTCAACGCCCTGCAGGCAGAGGTGTTCGTGAACGTGCTGGTGGATTGGGACCGGAACGGCGTCTGGGGCGGCAACGCGGTCTGCCCGCCGGCCGGCGCGCCTGCGCCCGAACACGTGCTGGTCGATTTCCCGGTGCCGGCGGGATTCAATGGTCCGTTGTCGGCCTTGCAGCCGCCGCCTTTCAGCATTGGCCCCCATGCCGGCCACGTCTGGTGCCGCTTCACCGTGTCCGAACGGCCGGTGCCGCAGCCCTGGAACGGCGCGGGCGAATTCGAATACGGCGAGACCGAAGACTATCTGCTCCAGGTGGCGGCCGAAGATGCGCGCCTCGATTTCGGCGACGCCATCGATCCGACCTATCCGACGCTGCTGGCCAACAACGGGGCGCGGCACGCGATGGCGGTTGGCGGTCCATGGCTCGGGGATGCCGCGGATGCGCCGGATCCGGAAACGGACGGCCAGCCGGAAGCGGCCGCCTTGGGCGACGACAACGACATCGCCCAGCCGGTGCCGAACGACGACGAGGACGGCGTGGTTTTCTCCGCCCTGA
>JAKLIL010000108.1 GCA_022709625.1 Verrucomicrobiota bacterium | reverse complement strand
ACGGGGCCGAACGGCTCGGGGCGGCGGCGCTGCCGATGTCGGCCGGCAACACCGAAAAGCAAATCATGCTGATGAAGGATTTCGGCGTGACGGTCCTGTGCTGCACGCCGAGCTACGCCCTGCAGATCGCCGAGGTGGCCGCGCAGATGGGCGTGGACCTGATGCACCTGCCACTCAAGTCGGGCAACTTCGGGGCCGAACCCTGGACCGAAGCCATGCGCACGCACATCGAGGAACTGCTGCCGCTCAAGGCCCTCGACATCTACGGCCTCTCTGAGGTCTGCGGGCCGGGCGTGGCCAACGAATGCCTCGAGCAGCACGGCCTGCACGTGTTCGAGGACCATTTCTATCCGGAGATCATCGACCCCAGGACCGGCGATCCCCTGCCGGACGGCCAGAAGGGCGAACTGGTCTTTACCTGCCTGACGAAGGAAGGCGTGCCGCTGATCCGCTACCGCACGCGCGACATCACCATGCTGCTTGCCGAAGGCCCGTGCCCCTGCGGGCGCACGAGCCGCAAAATCGCCCGCCTGATGGGTCGCACCGACGACATGCTCATCATCCGCGGTATCAACGTGTTCCCGTCGCAGGTGGAGGATGTCCTGGTGCGGATCGAGGGCGTGCATCCGCAGTACCTGATCGTGGTGGACCGCCAGGGCAACCTCGACACCATGGAAATCAAGGTCGAAGTCACCGAAAAGCTCTTCAGCGACGAAGTGCGCGGCCTCGAAGCCCTGCGGGAAAAGATCCACCACCAGATCCGGACGATGCTCAACGTGAGCGCGAAGATCACCCTCGTGGAACCCAAAACCATCGAGCGCACCCTCGGCAAGGCCAAGCGCGTGAACGACTTGCGGAAACTGACCTGAGGCGGGAAAAGGAGCGGAACCATGAAAGTGCGGCAAATCTCGATCTTCCTGGAAAACCGGTCGGGCCGGCTGGCGGGCGTCCTGAAGGAGGTCGGCCGCGCGGGCGTCAACATCCGCGCGCTGTCGCTGGCGGACACCAGCGATTTCGGCATCCTCCGGCTGATCGTGGACGACGTGGACAAGTGCCTGGGGACTCTGCGCGCCGGCGGCCACACGGTCTCGCTGACCGAAGTCCTCGCCGTCGAAGTGCCCGACCACCCCGGCGGACTCGCCGGCATTCTCGATGTGCTTTCCGCGGCGAACCTCAACGTCGAATACATGTACGCGTTCGTCTGCCGCGCCACCGAAAAGGCCGTGGTGGTGTTCCGCTTCGAGGACGCCAACGCCGCCATCGCGGCCCTGAAGAAGGCCGGCATCTCCATCCTCCCGGCCGAGACCGTCTACGCGCTGTAGGGGGGGGTGGCTGTCTTTGCTTCGCGCGCCGACGGCGAAGAGGCGTGGGATGTGAAAAACCCGATGGACCGGAAGCTGGAGAAACGGCTTTCGGACCGGGCGGTGGCAATCGGGCGGGAAGGTGAAGTCGCGGCATTCGGGGAATTGCTCGTATTGTTGCGGTCTTCGTCGGCCAATGCGCGGCGCTTGGCGGCTTCGGCCTTGGGCAAGTTGGCGTGGCTGGGCGTGGACCAAGCCGCGGCGGTGGTTGCACTGGGCCCGGTGGCGCGGAGCGATCCGCATGCGCAGACCCGGCAATACGCCATCAAGGCGTTGAAAGCCTATGGGACGGCGGCCCGGGAGTGCCTGCCCGATCTGCGCGACATGGCGGCGAACGGGGCGGAAAAGGATTACATCCGGCGGGATGCGGAAGCGGCGGCTCGATTCATCGAAGAGGCCTTGCGTATTGCGGCCGCTTCGGCGGAGCGCCAGTGCCAGCGATGCGGCACGAAGGTCTCGGCGGAAGAATATGCGCGCTCCGAACAAGCCTTTCAGCGAGTGTTTTGCGACCGATGCTTCGACGAGATTTATCTGGAACGGCGGAATTTCGAAACCCGGGTCGAATTGCAGAAAACTGTTCAGGCGGACGACGGCACGGTGGTGCAGTCCGAAGGCGAACGCCGGCTCGCGGACTGGTTGTCCGCGCACGGTCTGGCCTATCGTTACGACGCGAAGTTCCGCATCATCGGAGAGTTCCAGATTCGGCCCGATTTCTATCTGCCCGAGTTGGACGTTTACGTCGAATATTGGGGGCTGGACACGCCGCAATACAAGATGGGCATGTACAAGAAGCAGACGCTGTATCAGCAGGAAGGCAAGAAGCTGATCTCGGTGTATCCCAAAGACCTTCCCCGGTTGGACGAACTGCTGTGCGCCAAACTGCGCCATTTCGGCTTTGTTCCCTGACTCGCGGGCGAGCGTAGCGAAGCCACCGCATGATTTCAGCCGCCGGCCGGGCCCTGGCCCGGCACCACGCGGCGCTTGTCCCGCGCTGCGGGAATGGGCATACTCCGCCCCAAAGAAAAAAGGTCAACCCAGGAGAACCAGCCATGGCCAACGAAACCCACGAATCGGTGATCGGCTCCGACGTCGAAATCATCGGCACGATCAAGAGCAACGGCACCGTCCGTCTGGACGGGAAACTGGAAGGCGAGTTGCAGTGCGGCGGCAACGCCATCCTCGGCAAGAGCGCCCAGGTCAAGGGCAACGTCACGGCGACGTCCGTGACCATCGAAGGCAAGATCAACGGGAACATCCTCGCCAAGGACAAGATCGAGATGAAGGCGACCGCCACCGTCAACGGCGACATCAAGGCGCGCCGGCTGTCGGTCGAGGACGGCGTCACGTTCGTCGGCCGTTCGGAGGTCAATCCGAACGCCGCGCCGGCGCCGCAGGCTCCCGTTCCGCCGCGCTAAGGTTTGGGTTTCCCGGCGCCCCGGCCGGCCCGCGGCAGCGGGCCCGGACGATCGGCGCATGACGGGAGGATTCCGGCGTGGCGGACAAGAAAACCAAGGTGATGGACGGCTTTGCCGTCGTGCGCGGGCTCGCCCAGGCCAAGCACGACGGCACCTTGCCGGCGCCGGGCGTCCGCCGCCCCCCGGACGATGCCGCGCCGCGCCCGCCGCCCACGGCCATGCCCAAGGACAGTCCGCACATCGTCAAGACGATCGAGCCCACGAAGCGCACCATCCGCTGTTTCCAGTGCGGCTACGAATTCAAGCTGGCGGGCACGACCAAAACCATCTATTGCGCGAAGTGCCGCGAGAAGATCGACCTGGGCGACTACGTGATCGAGGGCCCGTGGTCCGAGGAAATCAAGACCGGCGGCAGCGTGATCGTCCGCCCGACGGGCCGGCTGGAAAACGCGCGCATCCGCGCCGGCAATGTGATCCTCGAAGGGGAGATGGACGAGAACTCGGCCATCGAGTGCAACCAGTGGCTCGAACTGGGCGGCCGGGCCAAGCCGCATCCGCGGCAGCTGGAGATGCGCAACCTGCGCGTCGCGGCCGGGGCGACGATGGCGTTCAAGTACAAGCTGCAGGTGCACCACCTCGAACTGCTCGGCACGCTCGAGGCGGACGTCGAAGCGACGGGCCTGGTGTCCATCCGCCCCGGCGGGCATCTGAAAGGGAAGGTGCGCGGGGCGCATCTGCAGGTGGAGGAAGGCGGTGGACTCTCGGCCCGCGTGTTCATCTGGCCGCAGGGCAATCCGCTGGCGGGGGAATCGTGACGGAGCCGCGGGGCGGCCACATCCACGTGGCGGGGGTGGGGGGCGTCGGCATGAGCGCGCTGGCGCAGGCGCTGCTCTGGACGCATGGCCGCGTGACCGGCTCCGACCGCCATTTCGACCAAGGGACCGATTTGCCCGTCTTTGCGGCCTTGCGGGCCGCGGGCGTGGAACTCGTGGCGCAGGACGGCGCGGCCGTGGACGCCCGCACGACGGCCGTGGTCTACAGCACGGCCATCGAGGCCGGCAATCCCGACTTCCTGGCGGCGCAGCGGCAGGGCGTGCCGTTGCGGCACCGCGCGGAAATGCTGGCGGAGCTGGCCCGCGGCCATACGGTGCTGGCGGTCGCGGGCACGGCCGGCAAAACCACCACGGCGGGCATGCTGGGCTGGACGCTGGAACGACTCGGCGCGGATCCGACCGTGATCAACGGCGGCGCGCTCGTGGCTTGGGCCGAAGGGGGGCGCGTCGGCAACGTGCGCCGCGGCGGCGCGGATGCCCCTTGGGTCGTCGAAGTGGATGAAAGCGACCGCTCGCTGCTGGATTTCTTTCCGGACTGGTCCATTCTGACCAATGTTTCGCAGGACCATTTCACGCTGGCGGAAGTACAGGATTTGTTCCGCGCCTACGCGGCGCAGGTCCGGACCGGCATCGTCTGCGGCGTGGGCGTGGCGGCGTTGCTGGGCACACCCCGGGCGCGGATCGTCGAAACGGCGGCGCAACCCGAACGCACGGCGGACGGCTTCGCCGTCGCGTGGCGCGGCATCCGATTGGCGGTGCGCCAGCCCGGCGCCCACAACGCCTTGAACGCGCTGTTGGCGGCCGAACAATGCGCGCAACTGGGCCATGACCCCCGCAAAATCGCGGAAGCCCTCGCCCGCTTCGGCGGCATCCAGCGCCGGCTGGAACGCGTGGACGCGGGCGGCGGCGTGCGCGTGGTGGACGACTACGCGCACAATCCGGCGAAGATTTCGGCGGCATGGGCGGCGGTGGCCGTGCCGGGCAACCGCGTGCTGGGCGTCTGGCGGCCCCATGGCTTCGGGCCCCTGCGCGCAATGCTCGAACCGCTGGCGGACGCCTTTGCCGCCGTCTGCCGGCCGGACGACAAACTTTGGCTGCTGCCGGTCTACGACGCCGGCGGAACCGCCGACCGCTCGATCGGTTCCGCGGCGCTGCAGGCCCGCTTGGCGGCGCGCGGCGTCGCCGCGGCCCTGGCGCCGGGCTACGCCGCGCTGGGAGGGGAACTTGCGCAAACCGCGCGCGCGGGCGACGTGGTCCTTGTCATGGGCGCGCGCGACCCGCAGTTGCCGGTCTTCGCCCGCGCCGTCGCCGCCCGAACGGCGGACCGGTAAGCCGCCGCCCTCGCCGGTTTTCCATGGTACGTAAAACCCGCCGGAAAATTTTCCATGCCGTGGAAAAAACGGCCGGAATTTTTCCATGGCGTGGAAAACGCGTCCAAAAGTTTTCCATGGCACGTAAACCGGCGGATTTTTCCGTTGTGCGGCCAACGGGCGGGATGCGATAGTGGCGCGGTTTCCGGAGCTTCGGCAGGACATGGGCAAAACGAGACAGACGCGCGGCCACCGCTTCGGCACGCCGGAGCGGAATCCGCATCTGCGGGTCATCTGCGCCACGATCGGTCCCGGCAAGCAGCGGCTGCTGGCCTTGATTGCCGAAACGCAATCCATCAGCGAAGCCGCCCGCCGGATGAAAATGGGCTACAAGCGGGCCTGGCAGCTGATCGAGGCCATGAACGCCTGCTTCCGGGCCCCGCTGGTGGAATCGATCGCCGGCGGCAGCCACGGCGGCGGCTCCCGCCTCACGGCGACGGGCAAGCGGGTCCTGACCCTGTACACGGCGATCTACGCAAAGAGCCTCGCGGCCAGCGCCGGTAATCTCCGGCGCCTGCACGGGTTGCTGAACCTGCCGCCCAAGAGCGGCTAGGGCCGGGCGGAGACCGCCTTGCGGATGCCGCCGCGCGGATTGGGGGTGTCGCCGGCCGGTTCCTACGGGGCCGCGACGACGCGATAGAAGGCGTTGGACCAATCCGCCGGCAGGGCTTCCACCCAGTTGGTTTCGGCGTCGCTCATGACCAGATTGGTCGCGAAGGTCCAGCCGTTGGTTTGCCGCAGGTCCGGCGTCCGTTCGATGCGGGTGGCGACGTAGGGGGTGCAGTTGGCGAGGCTCACCGTCGCGGTGCCGTCGGCCATGGCGATTTGCGGAATCTCGGGCGTGCGCACGACGACCTTCACGTCGACGCGCGGCCGGTACTCGGCGGCATAGGACAAGTCGTCGGAGCTGGTGAACGGCGCGCGGGGCATGCCGGTGGCCGGCGCCGGAACTTCGTCGATCATCAACAGCGCGCCATGGGCCAGCAGATTGGAGCGGGCAACTTCGTTGGCGAGCAGCGGGGCGATGTCCCAACTGAAAAAGCGGTCGTTCAGATCCGGGTCGAGGATGGCCTCTTTGACGCCGACGACGGGAAAATTCGTGTCAAAATCTCCGCCCGCGGCGGTCCAGGCGTTCGTGCCATCGGCCGTTTCCCATGTGGCCCCGTCGGCGTTGCCGGTGCCCTCGATGAAGGCTCGCGTCAGGGGATAGAGGGTGACGTTGCGGTCGGCGGTGTTGTCCTGCCAAACGTAGAAGAGGACCTTGGCGGAGGCGATTTCGCCGGGTTCGTAGAGGGCCAGCTCGGCCGGCAGGCGGAACAGGCCGCGGCAGACGGAGGCATCGCCGCTGTTGATCACGGTCTTGACGGTGGTGGCCGCGCCGAAGTTTTTCATGGTGCTTCCGGCACGGCTGTCCAGATAGGTGTCGGCGGCGATGGCGAAAGAAAGCGGTGCGGCGACGGTCAACCGGACGTAGGGCCGTTCGGCGGCGGCGCCGTCCGAGCTGGTGAACGGCGCGCGCGGCGTCCCGCCGGCGGGCAGGGGCAGTTCGTCG
>JAKLIL010000107.1 GCA_022709625.1 Verrucomicrobiota bacterium | reverse complement strand
GGCCTTCCATGGCTTGCTGCAATTCCTGCAAGGCGGGCAGCCAGCGCGTCAGTTCGACCTTGATCCCCAAATCGTCACAGACGGGACCCAGCAGTTGTTCCATCCAACGGTTCCGAACCCGGAAAACGGCGGGGCGAACGGCGTTTTTGCGGAGGATCTCGAGCAGCCGCGCAGGGATTTGCGCCCACATGGCCGAGATCGTGGTTTCCACCGTCGTCAATTCAACGCCGATGGCGAAATGCGAGGCGGAATCCGCGGCCATGAGCAAATAGGGCAACTTGGGCCTTCGCCAGGGCCTCCGATCCGGGCCGGCACAATGGGCGCATCGACTTCCACGCGCAGGTCGGTCCGCGACAGGCGCCGGAACGCGTCGCGCATTTCTTCCGGAATCGCGACCCGGAGGTGGACGGGTTCGGCGGAAAACGAACGATGGTCGTTTTGCCAAGCCGAAGTCGGATCGCTTCCCGCCGGCGTCCGCACAAGCACGGGCAAATCGGGGCCAATCCTGTCGGAAAGAGGCGTCGGGTCTTGCTCGACCATCGGCGCGAATTCCAGCAGTTGCTGCAAGGCCGTCAACAGGAGGACATCCTCGCCGGGCTCGATAAACCAAGGCATGTAGTCCGGGCGATAGCCGCGAAAACGGGGCCAGGCGTTGCCGCCGCGCGGCGCGCGGCCCAACGCCTTGATGATTTTCTTCTCTGCGGGGTGCAGGTCTGCCGCCGCTCCAAAAATCACTTGGACCTGTGGGGTTTCCAGGATCAGGTCGGGCCTTTGGTAGTCGCGCGAGGTCAACTGGATTTCCCAGAATTGCCGCAACGCCGCTACCGAAGGATAGACGGCGACGGCGAAATGTTCTCCGATCGCGCCCATCACGCTGACAAAGGCCGGCTCCGTGGCGCCTGGGGGCTGGATGCCGAAAATATCCGTTTCCTCCATCCATTTCCATGGCGCCATCGCGTGGACGCGGAAGGCGGTCTCGAACAAGCGAGCCCAAGCATCCATGGACAAGGCGGCGGTGGGATGCGGGGGATGCTATGGGGAAACCATCGGGACTCCTGATTCGGAAATGCGCATAGCACGGCATGGTCTCCGCGGCCAAGACGTATGCAACCGGCCGGAACGATGGCGTTTCTGTCCGTGAAACTGCGCGAACCCGGAGATATTGACCCCCTTCGCTTCCCTGCCGTATGATACGCCCTGTTTTTCAACCCCCTTTCGCGAGGTCGCCATGGTTATGAATATTGTCGGCGGGGCCCTGCCCCTGGCCGGAGTCGTCTGGGCTTTCAACATCTCCGATCCCATCGGCAAGCTCATTGTCGTCGTCCTCATCGGCGCGTCGGTGCTGGCCTGGAGCATCATGCTCGGCAAATACCTCGAATTGCGGAAGGTGGAAAAGGCCGACGAACGCTTTGCGCGCACTTTCGAGCGCCAGGAGAATCCGCTGGAAATCTTCGTGCGCGGGCCAGCCCATCCGGACAGCCCGATGGCCAAGGTCTATATGGCGGCGTGCGTGGCGGCGAAGCGGGAATTCGAATCGCTGGCGCACAAGCAACACCGCGCGCTCAGCCAGATCGATCTGTCGCTGGAGCGCCTGACGGCCTTGCAGATCGACTCGATCCGCAAAGTGGCCGAATGCGCGGTCGCGGACCAGATCCTGCTGCTCGAAACCCAGATGTCCATGCTCGGCTCCACCTACACCATCGCGCCCATGCTGGGCCTCTTCGGCACGGTCTGGGGGATTTCGGTGTCGTTCGAACAAATGGCCAAGCAGGGCTCGGCCAACCTGTCCGAGGCCGCGCCCGGCATTTCCAGCGCGCTCCTGACCACCATCGTCGGCCTAATCGTCGCCATTCCCTCCGCCTACGGCTGCAACAAGCTCAACGAGAAGATCCGGTTCCTGAGCATCCAACTGGAGAACTTCACCGAAAAGTTCGCCACTCGCCTGCAGCAGTCCTTCCTGTACGAATAGGATCCGCCGATGGCCCGCCGCATCCCGCTCAGCCGCAGCCGCCTGATCAGCGAGTTGAACATGACCTCGATCATGGACCTGACCTTCCTGCTGCTGCTGACCTTCATGATCACCTTCCCGAACATCGAGCAGGGCATCCCCGTTCGCCTGCCGAAGGGCGAAACCAGCGCCATCGACGACCAGCAGGACAAGGTCTCCCTCACCCTCAACGACAAGGCCGAGCTGTTTTTGGACGGCGTGGCCATCCGCACGGAAGAACTCGGCCCCCTGCTGAAGGCGAAGATGGAGAACCAGCCCGACCTCGCCGTGCTCGTCCGCGCCGATGAAACGATCGCCTACGGCAAGGTGGTGGCGATCCTGCGCCTGATGCACGATGCCGCCATCACCCGCGTGGCGCTGGTCACCGATCCCGGGAAATGAAACCGCGCGAGCACCAGCGCCAAGGCGTCAAACTCAGTCTCGCCTTGCATGGCACCGTCTTAGCGCTGATGCTGGCCGGCTCGCTGGTCCATAAGCTGTGGCCCCGGCAGCGCCAACCCGAACGCCTTGTCTTCGTCGATTTCACCGTCTCCGTGCCGCCGCCGCCCGCGCCGGAGACGCCCGAACAACCCAAACCCGAGCCGCCCCCCCCCCCGGAACCCGATCCCGACGAGATCGCGATGCCGGCCAAGAAGCCGCCCGAGCCGAAACCGCCGGCGCCCAAGAAGGACATTCGCCAGACCAACCGCGTCACCAAAACCCAAATGTTCGCCAAGGCGCCCCCACCGAAGGACAAACCCCTCTCCGCGGAGGAGATCGCCGCCTTGCTCAAGAAGGGCGCGCGCATCGGCGAAACCACCTCCATCCCGGACGACGACCAGATCGCGCTGGGAGCCTACTACAACCACGTCCACGAGCGCATGTACGCCGTTTGGCAGCAGCCCGCGGCACTGAAGAATTTGCCTGGTCTCAGCACGGCCGCCTCCATTACCGTTGCCCCCGGCGGACAGGTTTCCGGCCGCCACCTGACCCGCCGTTCGGGAAACGAATTGATGGACGACTCCGTCATGCAGGCCCTCAACTCCGTTGGAAACCTCCGCGCGCTCCCCGCCGGTTTCCGCAAACCGGTCGAAATCGAGATTGTCTTCGAGATCAAGCCGTAGGCGAATTCTCGCGGCCAGGGAACCGCGTGGCCGGGGGGCGCATCCTGAAAGAATGGGAAACACGGCCCCTTGCCCCCGACGCCCCCCCCCCCTCGTGCCGATCAATAGGCCGATTCCTCTTCGTAGCCCTCTTCGCCTTCGCCGGCCTCTTCGGGCACGATTTCGTATCCCTGTTCGTCCACGGGAGGCAAATATCCTTCGGCCACGAGTTGGGCATCCCGGTCGGGGGTCAATTGCACCGGCAGGGGAGGCAAGCCTTCGCGGATGACCTTCATCTGGTATTCCTGCAAATGGCGTTCCAGTTCCTCGCCCGTAAGCTTGGTTTGCGGGACTTCCGGCGCCTTTTGCCGCTCCAGCATCCGCAAACGTCGCCGTTCGGCGTAGGACTGACGCTGTTCGCGGCGTTCATCCGCCTGCTTCTCGCGCTCCAGTTTTTCCGTCGTCGACAAAACCTGGGTGCCTGCCGTTCCGCTCATCCGCAGCACCACGACCTCTTCGCCCTTTTTCAGGACGGCTTCTTCCTTCTCGAAATCCGCATCGACCAGTTCGATCTGCAGGTTTTCGTCCGTTTCCCCCACCAGCAGCGAAAAATAGCTGTTGTCTTTTTTGTCCGTGACGGCCACGCGCAGCGAACCGTCGTCCAGTTCGTAAATGCCGGACAACACCATTTGCGCGGCAAAGGATTCGCCGACGGGCGTCACCCGCTCGGGTTCCTGCGAGCGGTCCGGCGGCGCCCCGAACGGTTTGCGGTCGAGGATGACCTGGTAATCCGAATACGGCCGGGGCGCAGGCGTTGTCGCCGCCAGCGCCGCGCTGCCCGCCATGGCCCAAACCACGATGGAAACCAGCCGCTTCATGTCGATTATCCTACCTGCTTGCCATACCGCGTGCAACTGCTAACGGGTTGCGGCGACCAGTTCGAAGGCTTCCCGAAAGAGCCCCTTCACATGGCCGGAAACCAAGACCAGATGGTTGCCCAAGGGCGCTTCGAGCAATTCCGCCGCCGCGGCGGGAGGAATCCGCAACTCGACCTGCGTACGGCACGCTTGGGGCTCGTGCCGATCGGCGACCAGCGTCCCTTCCGCGCCCCACCACCGCTCCAGATTTGCCCCCCCGAGGCGCAGCACCGTCGCCGGCCCGGGAGAGAACGATCCGTCGATGCCAATGCCGATGCCCGATTCGAAGTGGGTCGTCAAGCCATGTTTGCGAACCAAACCGAGCGGGACGGTGCAATGGGCCAGTCGCAGCATACCCGTACGCACGTCGACATCCGTCGGATTCGCCATCCACCCTTGCCGGTCCGTCAACTGCCGCAGCCAACGCAGCATTACGACGGACGGAACGTCCCCTTCGCATCCGGCCGCTATGCCCTCGTCCGCCAGGCGCGACAACGCGAAGCAGCCGGTCGTGCCGTCGTGCGCGACCAAATCGAAACAGCGCACCGTCACGGCGGACAAGCGGTGGATCCGGACCAACTCTTTCAGGGCCCGATAGACGCCCACGGCCCGGGCGAACGCTGCGCGCGTCGCTCCTTCCCGCGACGCCGCCCGCTCCCACGCTTCGAAGTCCGGCCCGGCATCCGGCGCCGGATCCCGGGCCGCCAACCGGCGCAGTTCATCGATCTCCAGCGGAATGGTGCGGATGCCGAACCGGTTGAATACGACGTCCGGCCGCTGGGAACTGGCCACCAGCCAGTCCGAACTGGGGCCAATCATGCCTAGGCGGTCTTCACCCAGTTTGCCGTTCGCCTCGAGGCACGTGGCCGTTTGCGCAATGGCGGCCAGCGTCGAAGCGTCTTCGATGCCCTTGAGCAGATAGATGCGGCCGGTGCCGCCCTCTTGCCGCGCCTGGGCCAATATTTCCAGCGCCGCCGGCAGGGAATTGTGCGCGGGATGCGCGATCAACAGCAAGGGACCGGCCTTGCCTTGCTGGGCGCGGGAGCGGGACCTCCGGACCACGTCGTTTTCCACTCCGCCGGTCTGGACGAAATAGAACGCTACGCCCGCGCGATCGGCCACGGCGCCGTCGAGGCGCGTGCCCCCGATGCCGGCCAAGGCCTTTTCATGGCCCGCCAGCAGCGTCGACAGGCTGCGCTTGTCGTGCAGTTTCGAAGCCACCGGAATATACCGAAAATTCATCGCGGGGATTCCTTGTGCTTGACACCAAGCCTACGGATTCGGCGTATTGACGGCAACAGTGGACTTGAACCGGCCGGTCTTTTGTGGTTGAAGCGATCCAACGCCCCGGTAGCTCAGTTGGACAGAGCGGCGGTTTCCTAAACCGCAGGTCGCGCGTTCGATCCGCGCCCGGGGTACCGTGGTGCCCTTTCGTCCGCCCCGAACCCGATGGCCCACCTTCAATACTGGCAGACGACTTCCCCTGCGTCGTTCAAGAAGCAGTTTGGGATCGGGGAGGGCCGTGGCGGCGGGGGCGTGGGAACCGGCTTCGAAGGCGGCGGGGTGGGCACAGGTTGCGTTGGTGATTCCGTGGACTCCACAACCGTCTGCCTTGCCACCACCCGCCCCGTTTCGATCGTGCGGATGCGGAAATCGCGATAGACCATGTCGCCCCTCCGGGATTCGAACGGCCGCGCGTGAGCGCTCGGTTCCCGATCGAACCGGATGCCGTTCCAGAAATCGAACGGTAAATTCACCCGGACGCCGACGAAATAGTCCGTCCGGTTCAGTTCCTCGTCCTGGTACCATTCGGCATCGAAGGTCAGATTGGGATGCAGGCGGGACTCGACGCGGGCTTTGGCACCGGAAATATCCGGTTCGTAGTCGGACAAAAAGCGGTAGTAGCCGCCAAACACGCCGGTGGGCGCGAACCGATCCAGCCAAGGCAGCCAAACGCCGGCTTCCGCGTCGTACCCTTCCAAGGCTTCTTCGTAGTTGCGGTAGAGCGTCGTGGTGGTCACGGTGCTCCGTCCATTGCGGGCCGTGGTCGTCTCTTCGGACTCCGTCAGCACTTCTTCGTCGGTAACCGGATAGTAGTAATTGGCCCGCAGATCGATCCACTTCGACAGTACTTCCACGCCCCCGCCGACTTGGCCGAAGGTGTTGTCGTTTTCCGTCGCGCGCACGTCGTAGAACACGTTGGCGCCGACGATCAGGGCGGGTTTGGACATCAGGTGGCGGGCGACCAAACCGACGTTCATTTCCTGCGCTTCGTTTTCCAGCGCCGTGCCGCGCAGGTTCAGAAAGAGAATGCTCCCGCCGGGCTTCCACACCGGCATCAATGCGTCGCCCACGTATTCCTGTACGTCGCCGAACCGGCCGCCGATGGTTAGGCGCCCCGGGGCCCACCAGGAAGATGTCTTTTCTTCGGTCTGTTCGGCCGCCGGCGACAGGCATGCCGCCAGCAAGATGATTCCGGAAGCCAATGCCCACCTTCTTTTCATGGTTGCTCCTGCGCGCGTCATTTTTGTACCGCCTTGATTC
>JAKLIL010000106.1 GCA_022709625.1 Verrucomicrobiota bacterium | reverse complement strand
AGAGGTTTCTTCATGGCGGGCGACTATAGCGGGCCGGAGAGGAGATTCAATATCCAATCACCAACGTGCAATATCCAATCATCAGGCAAAGGGAACAAAGCGTCCTATTGGAAAAGCGCACGAATTATTTGCGAGGGGGATCTCGGTCCAAATCCATAAGCAATCCTCTGCTTGCCAGTCCACTCACCGCACTCGGCGACCCCCGTGCACATGGCGAGCCAACCCGGCCTGGTCTATGCGGAGACGTTCGCGGACATCGCGAATTGGGCCGCGGATTTCAGCTCCGGCACGGAGTCCAAGCGTTTTGCCGGGTTGCCGGCCAGCGGGACGGGGACGATTCCGTCGACGACCAAATTGACGACGGCCAGCGCCAATTGGGCCAGCGGCCGCACCGGCGGCAAGCAGAAGGGGAACGGGGCGCTGCTGTTGCTCTCGACGGGGACCTCGGACAATACGACGTCGGTGGCGGTGGATTTCTGCATGGATTATTCCGGGGTGGATGCCGGGACGCTAGGCTTCGACTGGGCAACGGTAAACAATCCGGCGGGGGATCGGAAAAGTTCCCTGCGGGTCTATGCGAGCGTGGACGGAGCAACATTCGCGGAATTGGCGGGCGCGCAGGTGTTGAACTTCCAGAACGGGGTGGCGGCCAGCGGGACCGTGTCGGGCGTTGCCCTCCCGGCGAGTTTCAACAATTGCGCCAGCGCACGGCTGCGGTTCTACTGCCACAATGGCACGGGCGGCACGACCGGCAACCGCCCTAAGCTGGGCCTCGATAATCTGGCCGCCACGGCGCGCGCCGCCGGCGGCAACTATCTCACGGTGGCCATTACGAATCCGGCTGCCGTGAATCAAGAGATGGACTTCGCCACCTCAAACATTGTCCTGGCGGGCGTGGTCGGCGCAACCACAACGGGGCAATTGGGTTGAAGCAATGACTTGACGGGTGTCCACGGCCAAATCGAGGTCGAAACGAACTGGGTTTTGCCGGCCATGCGCCTGGCCGTCGGGACCAACGGCCTCGCGGTCCGGGGCACCAACGCGGCCGGCGAAGCCGCCGTGGCGCGGGCTACGATCGTCCGTACGCCCCACGAGTATTTCACGGTCATGGCCGCAAACCTGACCGGTCGGAACGAGGTCGACCAGATGCGCGACATCGGCACTTCCGAGCGGATCTTCAAGGACTTGCGACCCGACATGGTGGCCATCCAGGAGGTTCTCGTCACGAATGCCAGCTGGCGGGCGTTCGTGGACGCCACCTTCGGGACGAATGACAGCTTCTACGTCGAATCGTACCGCGGTTCCGACATTCCCAACGGCGTCATCAGCCGCTGGCCGATCGTCGCTTCGGGCGAATGGGGCGACACGCAGGTGTCGTTCCGCGATTTCGCGCGGGCCACCATCGATCTGCCGGGCACGCAGGATCTGCACGTCGTTAGCGTGCATTTGCAGTCCGGCGCGGACAACGGGGCCACCCGCAAGAAAGAGGCGGCGATTCTCACCAACCCGATTCGCCGCACCAACTGGCCCGCCGCGGATTTCATCGTCGTGGCCGGCGATTCCCATGCGCCCAACCGCAACGACGATGCGCTGCTGACGCTGTCGAACGCCGTCAGCGACAGCCACCAGCCGGCGGACCAGGCCGGCGACCAAGACACGAACATTACGCGAAGCGCGCCCTACGACTACGTCTTGCCCAGCCACCTGCTGAACGCGCACCATGCGGCGTTGACGATCGCCGGCGTCGCGTTTCCCGAGGGCATGGTGTTCGACAGCCGGTCGGAATTCGCCGCCCGCGCCTATCCAGACCAACGATTCCGCGGGGACGGACATGCAACATCTGGCGGTCATGAAGAAATTCATCCTGTCCACCTGCGCCGACTGGGACGAGGACGCCATGCCCGACGCCTGGGAGCAGGCGATGTTCGGCGGAACCGGCATCGTCGGGGCGGACACGGATTACGACCACGATGGTTTTCCGGATGCACACGAATACCGGGCCGGGACGCAACCGACCAACGGCGCTTCGGGCCTGTTCCTGAAAGAACCGCTGGCGTGGGCCGGGAATATCCATCTCGTCCGGTGGGACAGCGTGGCCGGGAAGCGCTATCGCGTTGTGCGCTCCACGAACCTGTGGCACGGCTTCACCGCCATTGGCGGGGGCATTGCCGCCACCGCGGCCGGCAACGTGTACACGGATTATCTGCCGCCAGACGCTACACTGATTTACGGCGTCGGGCTCGAGCCGTGAATGGCACCCCCAACCGGATTCGAACCGGTGTTACCAGGATGAGAACCTGGCGTCCTGGGCCTCTAGACGATGGGGGCGCACCCAAAATCGAGGGGCCACAATGCCCCAGCCTCCGGAGTTTGGCAACCAAAAGTTTGGGGCAAAAGTTTAAGCAAATCGGGCCGCGCTCCGGAAGATTTCACGCGCTTGGCAGGTGCCCTGCGGGTGCAAGCGTTCCGCCGCCAAGGCCGCGGCGGCATGATACGGATATCCTTTTGACGGCCATCGTGGTTTTTGGGATAAATCCGCTTTGCCATGGCGTTAACCGCGGGCATCCAGCCGCGCGGGCCACCGCGGAGCTTGAATCGGCCTTGTGAACATCGCATGCGGACGACGAACAGGATAATCGCCGGTATCAGCGCGGGGCTCGCCTGGGCGGCGGGGCTGGTTTTCGGCCAGGAACCGCAGCGACTCGACTCCCGGCCGATCCTCGGCAACGAGGCCACCCCGTTCCTGCGCTTCGAGGCCTCCGGCACCGCCACCAACGTGGAGATTTCCGGCACGTGGAATTCCTGGAAGAGCCGCCAGGCGATGGCGAAGGACGCGGACGGTCTGTGGACGTTGGACGTGCGCAAACTGGGTGCGCGCCTGGGCCGGCACGAATTCAAGTTCGTCGTCGACGGGGTCTGGGAGAGCGGCGACAACCGGATTCTGCCCATCAATCTCAATGGCGAGATCGAGCGCCCGCCGGCAATGATCCAGCGCGCCGCGATCGACGATTTCAAGATGATCCGCGTCTTCTTCAAGCAGAGTCTCCCGCCGGGTATCGCGCCGACGGCGTTGCTGGATCCGCCCGTGCCGGTAGCCTGGACCGAGGTCGTGACGGAAATGGAAGACGCCCGGCGGACAGGCTATTTGCTCTCGCAGGGCGTCGTGACGTTCATCTTCGATCAGGCCGCCTACGGGCGGGAGTTGCCGCGCGACACCCAAGTGGTGGTGGCCGGCAACTTCTCCAACTGGGATGCCGGAGGCTGGGGCGGCAAGTGGGTGCTGAAGCGCGGGCGCCTGTCGGGCACCTGGGAGGGGACCGCCCAGTTGGGCGGCATGCGGCTGCCGCCTGGGGAAAAAGAACTCGTTTTCAAGTTCGTGCTCAACGGGTCCGAATGGCTGTCGCCGCCGGAGAATGCGCCCAACGCGCTGCCGGACGGCAAGGGCAGCGTGAACCTGAAGCTGGACGTTTTCCGCAGCGGCGGCGCGGAAATCCGCGTGCATACCGCCGCGCCGCTGGATCTCACGCAAGCCTACGTCCTCAAGCTCCACGGCGTGACGGACCGCACGCTGGGGGTGATGACCACGCCGGACGGCGTATTCGACAAGATCCACAGCGACAAACCCATGGGCGTCACGCTGGACCGGGCGCGGAACGCCACCACCTACCGGCTGTTCGCGCCGCGAGCCCGCAACGTCTGGCTGTGTTTCTTCAACCGGCCGATGGCGGTGACCTGGACGCCCGTCTTCAAGCGCTTCCCGCCGGCCGAAGAGTACCGGATGTGGAAAGACCCGGCCGACGGCGTGTGGGAAATCACCATGCGCGGCCTCGACGTCGGCCGCTACTACGGTTTCCGCGTGGACGGGCCGCCGGGCGACAGCGAGGCGTTCGATCCCTTCGCCGTGGTGGGCGATCCCTACGGCCGCGCGGCCGCCAACGCCGACGGCCTGACGATCGTCGTCGATCCCGCGGCCACAAACGCGTGGTTCAAGGGCTGGACGGACCAGGCGTGGACTACGCCCAACCCGCAGGACGTGGTCATCTACGAGTGCCATGTCCGCGGCCTGACGGTCCATCCGTCTTCGGGTGTTTCCGCGGAAGCCCGCGGAAAATACGCCGGCATCCTGGCCACGCTTGGCAAAGGCACGGGGTTGGACCATTTGCGGCAGCTGGGTGTCAACACCATCGAATTCCTGCCAACAAGCGAATTTTCGGAGAGTGCCGATCCCTACAACTGGGGCTACTCGCCCGTCTATTACTTTGCGCCGGAAGGCACCTACGCGCTAGCCCCCGAAAAGGGCTCGTCGTACTACGAGTTTAAGCAGCTGGTCAACAACCTGCACAACCAGGGCTTCGCCGTCGTGCTCGACATGGTCTACAACCACGTGGGCGGCCCCAATATCTTCGCCCTGATCGACAAGAAGTGCTATTTCCGCCTGAATCCCGACCTGAGCTTTTCCAACCACAGCGCCTGCGGCAACGACGTCAAGACGGAGTCGCCCATGATGCGCAAGCTGATTCTCGACACGGTCCGCTACTATCTGGAGGAGTTCCACGTCGATGGCTTCCGCCTCGACCTCGCCGAACTGGTCGACATGGAAACCATGCTGGCGATCCGGGACACCGCGCGGGCGATCAATCCGAAGGCCATTCTGGTTTCCGAACCATGGAGTCCGGGGCGCGGCGAAAACAAGTACCAGCTGCACGGCACGGGCTGGTCGGCGTGGAACAACGATTTCCGCTATGCCGCCAAGGACTTCGTGCGCGGCTGGGGCAACCGCGACTGGCTCAAGGGCGGTGTCTTCGGCTCCGTGAATAGTTGGGCGTTGAATCCGCTCCAGCCGGTCAACTACCTCGAGAGCCACGACGACATGGCCTACATCGACGAAATTACCTTGAATCCCGGGCAGGATGGTCGCAAGCTGACCGACCGTGACGCGGCGATGAACCGGCTGGCGGCGACGATCCTGTTCACTTCGCTCGGCAAGGCCATGCTGTACGAGGGACAGGAGTTCCTGCGCAGTAAATGGGGCATCCGCAACACCTATAACCGCGGCGACGCGGTGAACGCCTTGCGCTGGACCGACCGCACCCGGCCGCTGGCGAGCCAGGCGCTGGACTACTACGCCGGCCTCATCCAGTTGCGCATGAGTCCCGAAGGCGCCGCCTTCCGCGTCGCCCAGCGCCCGCCCCAGAGCTACTACCGCTGGCTGCTGCCCGACAATCCCAAGCTGATGGGCTATGTCGTGAACGTGCCGCAACTGCATGCCGGCAACGGCTTCGCGGTGCTGTTGAACGCCGACGACCGCGAGCGGAAAATCGAGGTTGAACTCAAGGGCGACACCGCCTGGAAGATGATCGGCAACGGCCGCGAGATCAACCGCAACGGGCTGGCTCCGCGGCGCTGGCCCGCCGGCAAGCCGCCGCCCGTCTGGCCGGCGGGCTGGAAAGGCGAAATCGCCGTGCCGCCGCTCGAATCCGTCGTCTTAATGAACGGATTTTAAGCGCCGGCCATGGGGTTTCTGGAGCGATTGCTGGCCGGCCTGTCCAACGAATCCGCTGCCGTGCACGGCCTGTGGATTGGGCCCTATTGGACGGTGGTCCAGACCGAGCGGGGCGTCGGGCTGGCCACGACTCGACTGGGCAGCGGCCCCACCCACGGCGAGCAGGCGCAGCGCCTGGCCGGCGCCGGCCAATGGGTCGGCCGTTCCGCGGCGGACTTGGCGCGCGGCGTTCTTGCGAGTCATCCCTTGGAGCGCAGCGTGGGTCTCGCCGCGCTGAACGCGCTGTTGCCGGAACCCACGGGGCGCATCGGGGAACGCAACGCCGGCGAACTGGCCAGCGAACGCGGCGCAGGACAAATCATCGGCGTCGTGGGCTGGTTCCCGTTCATTCCGGAATTGAACCGGGCCGCGGCCCGCGTGGAGATCTTCGAGAAGGATCCGGAAACGGGTTTCGAACTCACCGCGGAACGGGCGCGGCGATTGGGGGAATGCGATGGCCTGTGCATTACCGCGGCGACGCTGCTCAACGGCACGCTGGACGGCATTCTGCGGGCCGCGCGGCCGGAGGCCTGGAAAATCCTGGTCGGTCCCTCGGCGCCGCTTTGCCGTGCGACGCTCGAACTGGGTTTCGCCGCCGTCTGCGGAGCGCGCGTGACGGATCTGCCCGCCGTGGTGCGGGTCGTCCAGGAGGGGGGCTGTTTCCAGCAAATCCGCCGCGGCGGCGGCGTACGCTTGCTGACTCTCGAAGCGTAAGCCTTTTGGTAACCGGATGGCCGCGGCCGGACGCGCTACGGCGCAACCAGTTTTATCCGGTAGAAAACCGCGGGGAGGGTAGCGACCAAGCCGGTGGCGGAACAGAGCCCGCCGGTGGGGGACAGCGTTTGGGGCAAATCGGTCCACGGCAGATCCGTGGACAAATCGAGCTTGTACTGGATGCGGTACTGGCGACTGGCGACGGCATCGAAACGCACTTCAGCGGCGGAGCCGGGCGCGGACATTTCAAGCCGGCTGTCCGGGTCGGCCGCGTCCGTGCCGGCCTGGCTCTCCTGCAGGTCGGAGTGGCCATCCAA
>JAKLIL010000105.1 GCA_022709625.1 Verrucomicrobiota bacterium | reverse complement strand
GCTCGTCCGCGCGTACGACGGGTGCGCCAACAGCTCGCGCCCGTTCTTCGATCGTCCGCATCGCGGCGGCCTTCTGCCGGCCGACGACGACCGGCCGGCCGGGCTTGACAATGCCCGCCTTTTCGGCCGCGATCTTTTCGAGCGTGTTGCCCAGCAGCGCCACGTGTTCCATGCCGATTTCGGTAATGACCGCAAGCACGGGAACAACCACATTGGTGCTGTCGAGCCGGCCGCCCAGCCCGGTCTCCAGCACGGCCAGTTGCACCTGCCGTTCCAGGAACCATTTGAAAGCCACCGCGGTGGTCAGTTCGAAAAACGTGCCGAGCCGGCCACCGGACTCCGCCGCCTGCGCCTGGTCGGCGCGTTCCGCTTCGTCGAGAAGCCGGAGGAGATCCCGATCGGGAATGGGTTCGCCGCGCACGCGGATGCGCTCGTTGAAACGGATGAGATGGGGACTGGTGTACAGGGCGGTGCCCAGCCCGGCCGCGCGCAGGGCCGCTTCGAGCATGGCCGCGACCGACCCCTTGCCGTTGGTACCGGCCACGTGGACGCAGGGCAGCGCCAAGGGATCGACGCCCATGCCGCGCATGAGCGCCCAAGTGACGTCGAGCCCCAGCTTGACCGCGCTGCCGCCGGTGCGCCGGTAAAGATAGGTGAGTTTCGCATCCAGAATGGAAGCCGCTTTGCTCATGGCAATCCCGCCGGAATCGGCGCCGGAATCGCGCCGGACCACCGTCAGACGGGGAGATCCGGCGGTTCGGAAGGTTGCAGCGGGCCGCAGAAGCAATCCAACAACTGGGCCAGCCGGACTTTCAATTCCCCGCGGGGCACGATCTGGTCCAGCAAGCCGTGCCGCAGCAGGAAATCCGGCCGTTGGAATCCCGGCGGCAGATCCTGCTGGATGGTTTCCTTGATGACGCGCGCCCCGGCGAAACCGATCAGCGCACCGGGTTCCGCCAAGATCACGTCGCCCAGGGACGCGAAACTAGCCATCACCCCGGCCGTGGTCGGATGGGTCAGCACGGAAAGGAAAGGCAAGCCGCCATCGGCATGGCGAGCCAGCGCGCCGCTGGTCTTGGCCATCTGCATCAGGCTCATCATGCCCTCGTACATGCGGGCGCCGCCCGAAGCGCAAACGAGAATCACCGGCAGGCGTTCCGCCGTGCCGCGCTCGATCACGCGGGTGATCTTTTCGCCGACCACGGACCCCATGCTGGCCCCGAGGAATTCGAAATCCATCACGCCCAAGGCGATCGCGCGCCCGTCGAGCCGCGCGCGCCCGCAGGTGACCGCGTCGATTTCGCCGGTTTTGCGCCGGTTGGACTCCAGTTTATCCTGATAGGAGGCCACGCCCACGAAACCGAGGAAATCGATGCTGTACAAATCGCGGTCCCACTCCACGAAGGACCCGGGGTCGGCCAGCATGGCCAGGCGTTCGGCCCGGCTCATCGGAAAGTGGTGGCCGCACAAGGGACAGACGCGCAAGGCCTTTTCCTGCTCCTCCCGGAAAATCATTTCGTTGCAGGCCGGACATTTCAGCCACAGCCCGTCGGGGATGTCCCGCTTGCGGGCTTTTTTCAGCACCGTCTTTTTCTTGCCAAACAGGGTCATGTTCGCAAATCCGTTTCCTTTTCGGCGGGGTCGTCAGCCCCCTCTGGCCACCGTCAACACCAGGACGGCTGCGGCGCCGGCGGCCTTCAGGGCCCGGGCGCATTCGTTCACCGTGGCGCCAGTGGTCATCACGTCGTCCACCAACACCACGCGCGCCCCGCGCAATCCACGGGGCCAAGGAACCGAAAAAACGCCTTTCACATTATGGGCCCGCTGGGCGGCTGTCAAATGCGTTTGAGTTTCCGTTGGCTTCACCCGCCATAACAGACGGCGGCGGAAGGGAATGCCGATGCGCCGGGCCAGTTGTTCAGCCAACAGGGCCGACTGGTTGAAACCCCGTTCCCGTTCCCGTTTGGGATACAGCGGAACCGGCACCGCGAAATCCGCTTGGCGCATGTCGCGCGGACAAGTCCGCCACAGCGCCACCAGCCAGGCCACGAGGTCGTCCAGCAGCCATGTGCCGGCATGATACTTGAAGCGCCGCAGGCAGTTCTGCGCCACGCCTTCGTAGCGCACGGCAGAGCGGGCCCAATCGAACGCCGGGGGCATCCGACGGCAGCCGGTACATTCGTAAGGGCCACCGATCATGCCGGCGACCGGATCGCCGCAACGGTCACAATACGGCACTTGTACCATCTTGACCCCCGCCTGGCAGTCCCAGCAAAGCGCCCCTGGTTCTTCCACGATGGCCGCCCCGCAGCCTTCGCAGGTACGCGAAAACAGCATGTCCAGCAGGGCCCATTTCATGGCGGCAGTGTGCGCCTGCCCCGGCCAGTTGTCGAGGAGGGTTTGGCGCGATCGTCGGCAAGCGCAGGCAACGGCAATTGGACGCATGCGCATCCGCGGTTTGGGCAGAAAAGCAGCCGCCCGTATTCATGCCCGTCGGCTGTTCCTCGATGCCCAAGCAAACAGGGCAGCCTTGCGGGCTGCCCTGCGATTTGGCTTGCGAAGAGGTTTACTTGCCGAGCTTGCGACGTAGCGCCATGGCCAAGGCGCCGAGACCCAGCAGGCCCATCGTCGCCGGTTCCGGAATCGGCTGCCAGGATTGGCCGCCGAATTGGACGGTAGTGGAAGCAGGGATGGCATGGCCAGGCGTATACGACACTTGCGGATCGTAGGAGCCCACATTGCGGGCCGCCGTCTCCAGCACGAGATAGCTTGTGCTGTTCGCCGGCACGGCGTTGTCGAACAACACGGGGTAGATGTAGCTGTCGTTCGCCAGCGTCATGGACACCGGCTGGATCGACACGCTGTTTTCCCACGGCATGGCGCCGGAACTCACGTTGACCGTGGTCTGATACAGCGCGCTGAGAGTAATGTCGAAATTGATGGTGGCCGACGAACTTTGATAAACCTGAATGGCCCAGCCGTCCTGGAACGTCTTGCCGTCGTAGTTGAAAGTGCTGCTCCCGTCGACGAACACACCTTCCAATCCGATGAGACTTGCCTGCGCAGCCCCCGCCAAGGCCAAGACAACCGCCAATCCGCCGATCCACTTGTTCATCTCGTTCCTTTCCGCGACACGAAACAATCGTGCGCAATAGTCACCTTTATCACGGGAACTGTCAACCACTTCTTCGTCGTTTCGGGCGCTTCCGCGTAAAACGATTCACCTCGGGAGGGGTTCGGATCTACTGGAGCGCCCCGAGATATTTGTTCGTCTCCACCCACTCGAAATCGTTGCTCGCGGCCCGGTACCAGAACCCCTGCCCCGGCGGAAACACGGGACTGACATAGGGGGCCTGGGAGGTGAAATTCGTGTACGCCTTCCACCCCGTCAGATCGGCGTATTGCGAACCGTAATAGCTGGCCACGTCGTACAGCGCCAGGTTCAGGTAGCCCTGCGTCCCCGCGTCCCACACCATGATCTGGTCCGCCGCGCCGGGCGACAGGTAGTGGCCCGTCGCGTGCGCCGCGATGTTCAGGTTGCTCAAGCCCACCGTCTCCGAGAACGGATTCGCCACCATCTGCAGGCCATGCGCGATCTCGTTCGTCACCGCCCCGGCGGCCACCACTTCCCCGGCGATCGCCACTTTCCGGTCGTCCGCCGTCGCGCCCCGGATCCACACCGCCGCGCCCGCCGGCAGTATCGGATTCACGTAGGGGGCGCCGGAAGCGAAGTTCGTGTACGCCTTCCAGCCCGTCAAATACGCGTATTGCGCGCCGTAGGCGCGCACGTCGTACAGCGCCAGGTTCAGGTAGCCCTGCGTCCCCGCATCCCATACCATGATTTGGTCGGCCGAGCCCGGGGAGACATGGTGGCCCGAGAACTGCAGCGGGTCCATCAAGCTGTTCAGCGTCTGGTTCGACGTGGCGAAGGGAATGCCCACCATGCTCAGCTTGGCATTCCCCGGCTTGGCCGCCTTCACGAAGCCAAAGGTCTGGACGGATTCCCCGGCGAGACCGTTCACCCGGTAGTAGCCCAACTCGTTCGCGCCGCCCCCGTTGTGCGTCAGCGTGGCGCTGGAAGCGCCGGCCGAGACCACCAGCGAGGTCACCGCCGTCCAGGCCCCGTTGGTCAGGCTCGCCCGATAGAGCAATTCGTACGTGCCGTTCGTCACGGGACCAAAGGACACCTGCACGTCGTTGCTGCCGGCCGCCAAGGAAGCGATCGCTTCCGTCACCGTGAAATCGGCGGGCACGTAGGCGAAGGAATAGTTGGCCGCCGACCCGCCGGACACGGTAATGGCGCCGGCGTAGACGCCGGGCAGCGTGGCGACGTTCACCGTCGTGGCGGCGGTTGGCGCCGCGGCCAGGACCGCCGCCGTTTCGCCCGCCGCGAAACCGGAATACTGGAACGTCAGCGGCGGATTGGCGGCGCCAAAGGGTTTGCTCTTCGCGTCTGCCGTCACTGTCAGCGCGGCCTTGCTCACGGTCAGCGTGCCGTTCGTCGATCCTTGGTACATGAGACTGCTCACCGTGCCGGTCACGGTATAGCTGCCGGCATTCGTCGGCGCCGCGATGGAACCGTTGTAGGTCAAGCCCACCGTCAGGCCTGCCGGCACCGTCGTCGCCGTCGCCGCGCGCGCCGTCCCGTTGTAGGCCTGCCCCAGGCTGCCCAGCGTCACCGTGGCCGTCGCCTTGGTCACGCTGAAGGTATTCGTCACGTTCGGCGCCGGATTCCAGGTGGCGTTGCCGGATTGCGACGCCACGACGCCGACCGTGCCCGCGTTGGTGAACGACAGCGTCGCGCCGGCCAGCGTGGCCGGGCCGCTGGCCACCGCGTAGCTGACCGCGAGTCCCGAGCTGGCCGTCGCCGCCAGCGCCACCGTGTTCGTCGTGATTTGCGCCGCGATGGCCGGGAAGTTGATCGTCTGGTCCGCCTTGGTTAGCGTAGCCACGTTCGTCACCGTGGAATAGGTGCCCGTGCCGCTGCCGTTCACCGCGCAGACCCGGAAGTAGTAGGTGACGCCGGCCGTCAGCCCCGTCACGAGTTGGCTCGTGCCCCCCACCGTCAGGTTGGAGTAGCCGGGAACGTAGGTCGAAGCAGACCCGCCGGAGAAGACATGGCTGTTGAGATAGCTTTCCGTGCCGGCGGCATACTGGTCCCACTCCGTGGCCAGCGTGGGGAATCCGCTGGCAGGATTGCCGGCGACGCCGGCGGTGACCGTGGATTTCCGGACCAGGGTTTTGTCCACTGTCGAGAAGGAACCGCTGGTCCAGGCCGAACCGGGATCCTCGCCAATGCGGCCGAAGACGTCCACGTAGCCTCCCGGGGAGACCTTGTAGAGCGCGACGGCGTCGTCGCCGTTGAAGTTGACGGCGGCCAAGGTCGAACCCACCGGATTCGTCGCGCTGCTGTTCCGGTAGACCGCGACGGCGCCGTTGGCCAGCGTGCCGGACAGCGCATTGCTGTTTCCAGGCGTCGTGGCGCCGTTGGCGTACAAGAGAAGCGCGTAGTTCGATAGTTCCACGGAAGCGCCCGTGCCATTGAAGATCTCGACGTATTTCTCGGAACCGGCGCCCTCGACGTATTCGGAGATGAACAAATCGGCAGCGCCCCCCCCGCCGCCGGAGAACGACGCGCTGGTGGCGACGTCGAGCCGGTAGCTCGTGGCGTTCGCGACGCTGCTCCACGCCGCCATGAAGCTGGCGGCGTTCGTCGCGCTGGCCCAAACGCTCGCCGGCGCCGCGGGAGGCATCTCTTCCGGCTCGAACGCGAAGACCTTCATCACGGCCATGTGCTGCATGTTCTCGGCATTGGAATCGGCCGCCAGCGCGGGCGGCGGCAGGCCGCTGGACCAGGTCAGGCGCGTGTCGAACACCATGCCGTTCGCGAAGGTATAGCCATAGCAGGTGAAGTTGGTGGTGCGCGCGTCCAGCAGCGGGTTTGGAAGAACGTAGTCGTAGGGCTTGTTGCGTCCGCTGTTGGTATTGGTGCTGTTGACGTTGCCGGCTTGATCCGTCGGCTTGCGGGCGTCGGAAACCACGTTGGCCAGGATGGCCACCGTTGATTCGGTCCGGCCGGTGGTGTTCAGGTCCCCCCCGATCACGAGGTAGTCGTTCGCGGACCAACCGGATTGCGCCACGTAGTTGGTCAGGGCCTGGGCTTGCTCGACGCGGATGGCCAGATCGTCGGCGGGCGCGTCGCCGGTCGCCTTGAGGTGCACGCTCACCGCATGGAGGTCGCGGGGACCGGGCAGATCAATGTAGGCCCACGGGAAATCGCGAGTGTCGGAGGAATAGGGGCTGTTCCATTCGTTGGAGGCCACGATGGGCCACCGGCTGATGATGCCGTTGGGCGCCGGATAATAGCCCCCCTGGGGCTCGACGTAGAAGTAATAGTTGGTCCCGAAATATTCGTCCACGAAGGTCCGGTTGGTCGTGCCGGGTTTCAGCACCCATTCCTGGATCAGGACGATGTCGGGCTGCAGGGCCGCGAGAATGCGCCCGCCGGCCTCGTCGTAGGTCGTGACGTCGTTGACCGTGGTGGTGCCGCTGGTGAGGTTGGCCGCCAGGATGGAAAACGCGTCGTTGTCGCGCACGACGAGCGC
>JAKLIL010000104.1 GCA_022709625.1 Verrucomicrobiota bacterium | reverse complement strand
TAATCGATTGCCCGGTGGCAATGTCCATACCTTGAGCGCCCGCACCGAAGTGGCCTACGACGGCGCCCCCCCCGTAAGCCTGGGCGATTACGTCTTCCACCGGGTGGACGACATGAATGCCCGAAAGGCGACGCTGATCGATTACGCCAAAATGATTTCCGGAAACTCGGCCAATTATTTCAGCCGGGACAATCAGGTCCCGATCTACAACAGCGTGGGCGCACACGAAATCGCCGGCAAGGTCGTGGTGCGGGATCATCGCGGTGTCGATCGCGAGTTTACCGGCACGACAAACGTCACGGTCCGGTCGTTTTCCTTGCCCTGGACATCCGCATACAATGGGTACCGGTTGTTGTACGTGCCGATCGATGTCGGGGGCTGGCAAGCCGGGGAATCGCGGGATATTAGCCATCTGGCCGCGGAGTCATCCGCGCATTTTAAGAATATGTTTCCAGTGCCCGCGGTGAAACCCCGGGCCAAAGATCGAGTCTGGGGCGTTGCCCATGGGGCGGAACCGCCGGGAATTGTATCGGCCAAGTGGCTGGAGGGTCTCACGGTGAGTTTGTCCCGCTATTCCTATTTCACCCGGGATGTGATCATTGGAGTCGCCCCGGCGGCATTGTTGTCCCGGGCCGCGCAAGTGGAGGGGCTGGGCGGCGGGGTCGCCTCCATGTCGGTCGGCAGCGTGCTGCTGGCGGACAATGCCGGGCCCCTGATCGCGGCCCACGAGATTGGGCACATTGTTGAATTCCATAATCTCACCGATATATTTGGGTGGTTTGCCCATAGCGATGCGGGCCTCAACCAGTTTGCCGGGTTCGACCTGATGGACAGGACCCTGGTGGACACTGCGCGCCTAAACCGGCCGTCTGTGGACTTGATGAGCGCGGGAATCTCCGGAACCCCGGCCGAGTCGGTTTGGGTGGCCCCCAGCACCTATAATCGATTCTTGAACCAAATGACGGACTCGCCCGGATGGTTCCGCCGAAAAGTGCAATCCGCGGGCGCAGATATGTGCGTGGTCGACATCCTGCTCATATCCTCGAACAGCATCGTTACTGGCAACATCGATGGGGTCCTGACTCTTGCGGATGCTCCGGCGTCCAGCAACAACCCCGCCGGCACCTATCGGGTAGCGCTGTTGAACGAACTGGGCCAGGAAATTCGTGCCTGCCGATTTGAGCCCAGTTTCGTTTTGGATGCCGATAATACGCAATTCACGTATCAGCGAGTCGTTCTTTCCTTGGATGCGGAGACGCGCTGGGTGGCCTTGTTTCATCACGAGCAGGAACTGGCTCGACTCGCACGGAGCGCCGATTTTCCCGCGGTCCAAGTGACCCATCCCGCCGCGGGAACGGTTGTCACCAATGACATTACCGTGCGATGGAGCGTGACGGACCCGGATGGAGGCGAGCCGAATTCGTCGCTCTATTTTAGCGATGACGGGGGTGGGGATTGGACCCCGTTGGTGGTGAATCTTGCGGGAACAAACCAGCTCCTCGAAGTCAGCCAGCTTTCATCCACTACCCAGGGCATGATCAAGGTGGTGGTTTCGGATGGATTCAACCAGACGGAGGCCGTTTCGGGTCGTTTTGCGGTCGAGCGCAATCCCGGCATCTCCTGGGTGTCGCCTGCCCCGGGGGCCCGGCAGGTGTCCGCTTGGTCATCGGTTCGGATCCTCTTTTCGGACCCAGTCTCGCCCGGCAGCCTAACCACAAATCAATTTTCTCTGTGGAGCCAGGATGGCGCCGCGGTGCCGTGCCGCCTGAATTATGAACCGGACCGTTTCTTGGTCACCTTGACTCCCGAGCAGCCATTGGCTTTAGCAACCCTGCACACCGCCAGGGTTTCTGCCGCAGTCATGTCGAGCAGCGGGTTGACGCTGGGCTCTGAGTATGCGTGGTCGTTCATGGCGGAAGATGGATCCGCCCCTCCCACCGTGACCATTACTGCGCCCAATCCGGGATTCACGTGCCGCCCCGGGGCTTCCGTGCTCGTCCAGGCCACGGTTACGCCCGGCGAAGGCCGAATGGTTACAAACGCGTTTCTGCTGGCGGATGGCATCCCGGTTGCCACAAATAACGCCGAGCCCTATCATTTTAGTTGGACTCCAGCTGCGCCGGGCGCATACGAGATGGTGGTGGTCGCGTTCGACAACGAAGACATGTCGGACGATTCCGATCCTCGACAAGTAGTTGTCGCGGAAAGTACCGGGGTGATTGCCAATCTGGCCCCCCACAGCTTTGTGTTCAACCCGGCGATTCTGCAAGTGGGCGCCCACCCCACCCAAATGGTATTCCACATTCAAAATCTTGGACCCGACGCCTTGGCCAGCAACGTGTTCCTGAATGCCGACATCTACATCTCCCGCAACGATGTTTTTGGCGACGCAGACGATCAACTAATGGGCAGTCCCGGCCTATCCTTCAGCCCGGATTCCATGCTGGCGGGGGATGACTTCTGGTGGACCATCCGGTCGGGTCTCACGAATATCACGGTGCCCAATCTGGAGTATGGCCAGTATCGCATTTTCTGCCGGGCGCGGATCCGGGACCCGCTGCGGGCCACGGATCCTTATCCGGCCAACGACGCGACTCCGCGCGCGTCGCCGGTCACCGTATACGATCCGGCGCAGCAAGTGAAACTTTTGGACAATTACAATGCCGAATATGCCTTGAATGAGCCGCCGCTGCGGCCCGTCTTCACCTGTGCCGTTCCACATGCCATCACATACGCCACCACGTATCACATCAATGGCGGCTTCGGCGCTACCCCGCCCGGGACGATCGCCCTGCGCAACCAGGCCAGCGGCCAGGTTCATGGACCATGGCTCTCCTGGGGCGGCGCGGGCCCAGGCGGGGTGCCCCTCAATGCCTATTGGTACATAGTACCATGGTACACCATTCCCGCCGGCGTGTACGAACTGGTGGATGGACAGCCTTCCACCTGGGCCTACAATGCGACCAGTGGCAACACGGGCATCGGCTCGGTGTGGGGCATTCCCTTGCCCAACGCTGCCAATACGGATTCCGACGGTGACGGCATCCCCGATGAATGGGAGAATCGCCAGGGGCTCAATGCCGCGGTTTCCAATGCCCTGCATGCAAATTCCGACGGCGATTGGGCCACGGATTTCGAGGAGTTCGTGGCCGACACCCACCCGACCAATCCCCATTCCTATTTCCTGCCCCTGACCTGGACCGGGACGGTAGCCGGGAAAATGAATTTGATAGTGGAGCCAACCTCGACTGCGCGGGTTTACGGAATTCTATGGAATACGAATCTCGTGGTTTTACCGCAAAATTGGCAACTGATTGGTCCTGAACAGACGGGAAGCGGGTCGACAATTACTTTTTCGATTACCAACGATCAAAACATGCGGCTTTACCGTTCGCGGGTTCGATTGCCATAGCGGTTTCCTTGCAGAATATTCACGATGCCCGCGGCGAAAGAAGTGTTCCAGGTTTTGTTCGAGAACGGCGGCGATCCGGCGGCGGTGGTGAAGGAAAAAGGCCTGGCGCAAGTCAGCGACACGGGAGCCATCGACGGCTTCGCCGCGCAGGCCATCGCCGCCAACGAGAAGGTCGCGGCGGAATTCCGCGGGGGCAAGGAAGCGGCGCTGATGTTTCTGGTGGGGCAGGTCATGAAACTCTCGCGCGGCAAGGCCAATCCGCAACTCGCCGCCGAAGCCCTGCGGCGCCAATTGCTCGGGTGAAGCGCCGATTTGCCGAAAAGGGGGGTCCAAAAGCTCCGCCGAGGGGTGTTTTTGGGGAAATAACATCAAAAAATCAATAAATAAGGCTAAATATTGCCTATTTAGCCAATATTTTTATCTAAAATCGAAATAAACGCATAAAATAGTCATATTTTTCTTGATTTCGACGGATACCCATATATTTTAAAGAATAATATTTAGAATTATTGCTTTTGGAGGCCAAAAATGAGTGAAAACCAGATGAACGGAGCCGAAGCGCTGATCCAGAGCCTGGAGAAGGTCGGCATCGAGATTGGGTTCGGAATTCCGGGCGGGTCGGCGATTCCGATCTACGACGCGCTGTACAAGGTCCGGCGGAAGATGAAATTCGTGCTGGTGCGGCACGAACAGGGCGCCGCGCACGAGGCGGACGGCTACGCGCGGGCCACGGGCAAGCCGGCGGCCGTCCTGGTCACGAGCGGACCGGGGGCGACGAACACCGTCACGGGCATCATGACGGCCTACATGGATTCGGTGCCGATGGTCGTCATCACCGGCCAAAGCGTGCGGGGCATGCTGGGCAAGGATGCCTTCCAGGAGGCGGACGTGTTCAACCTCACGATGCCCATCGTGAAGCACAGCTACCTGGTCCGGAACGCCAACGACATCCCCCGCGTCGTGAAGGAAGCCTACCACATCGCCACGACGGGCCGGCCGGGTCCGGTGCTGATCGACGTGCCCAAGGACGTGGGCACCGAGGCCTGCACCGTCGGCCTCGAATCCGAAATGAACCTGCCCGGCTACAAGCCCGAACCGAAAGGCTATGCGCCGGAAACGATCCGGCAGATCGCCGAGGCCCTGGCCAAGAGCCAGCGGCCGGTGATCATCGCCGGCCACGGCGCGGTGCTGGCGCGCGCGGAGAAGGAATTGCGGCAACTGGCGGAAACGCTGCAGGCGCCGGTGGCGACGACGCTGCTGGGCAAGGGCGTGTTTCCGGATTCGCATCGGCTGAGCCTCCAAGGCCTGGGCATGCACGGCACGGCCTACGCCAACCGCGCGGTGGTGGAGTGCGATCTCATGATTTCCGTGGGCGCGCGCCTCGACGACCGCATTTTGGGCGTGCCGAGCCAGTTCTGCCGCGACGCGGTCAAGATCCATATCGACATCGATGCCGCGGAATTCGGCAAGCTGGTGAAGCCCGACATCCGCTGCCGCGGCGACGCCAAGGCCGTGCTGCAGGACCTGCTGCCGCTGGTCAAGCCCGGCGACACGGCCGAATGGCTGAAGCGCATCGACGGTTTCAAGAAGAAATGGCCCATGGGCTACGCGAAGAAAGGCGGCCTCCATCCGCCACAGGTCATCGACGCCCTGAACAAGCTGACCGGCGGCAAGGCGATCATGGCGACGGACGTGGGCCAGCACCAGATGTGGGCCTGGCAGTTCTACCATTGCGACCAGCCCTGGCAGTTCATTTCGTCCGGCGGGGCCGGCACGATGGGGTTCGGCCTGCCGGCGGCCATCGGCGCGCAGTTCGGCCGCCCCGGCGAATTGGTGGTCGCCGTCGTCGGCGACGGCGGGTTCCAGATGACGATGTCCGAACTGGCCACGGCCGCGATCCACAAGCTGCCGGTCAAGGTCCTCATCATGAACAACCACTATCTGGGCATGGTGCGCCAGTGGCAGGACATGTTCTACGACGAGCGCTACAGCGGCGTGGACTTGGAAGGCAATCCGGACTTCGCCGAACTGGCCAAGGCCTACGGGATTCTCGGCCTCAACCTCAAGCGGGCGGCCGACATTCCGAAGATCCTCAAGCGGGCGCTGGACCATCCGGGCCCGGCCGTGGTGAACGTCGAAGTGGTGCACCACGAGGAGGTCTATCCCATGGTCCCGCCCGGCAAGCCGCTGGAGGATACCGTGCTGGAACACCCGCGGCGGAAGCGCGGCCGCCCGACGGGCCGCCGCAGCCGCCCGGCCCCGGCCGCCGCAAAGAAAGCCTGAACGGAAGGAACAGGAACATGACAACGGAATTGCCGACCCACAACCTGAGCATCTACGTGGCCAACCGCCCCGGCGCCCTCGCGCGCATCGCGCAGACCTTTTCGCGCCGCGGGTTCAACATCGACAGCCTGGTGGTGTCGCCCGGCGCCACGGGCGACTTCTCCCGCATGACCATCACCGCCCGCGGGGACAGGAACGGCCTGGAGCAGATCATGATGCAGTGCTCCAAGCTGGTGGACGTGCTCGCCTGTCGCGAGCATACCGACGAAGAGGTCGTCGCCCGCGAACTGGCCCTGGTCAAGGTGGCGGTCGACAGCGCCCACCGCGGCGAGGTCCTGCAGATCGCCGACCATTTCCGCGCCAAGACGGTGGACCTGTCCGAAAAGTCCATCGTGCTCGAGGCGACGGGCAGCTCGGAGAAGCTCGACGCAATGGTGAATCTCCTGCGCAAGTTCAAGATCATCGAACTCGTGCGCACGGGCAAGGTCATCGTCGCCCGCGGCGAACGCGAAACCTAAGCTGCCGGGGGCGCCGCTGCGATTCGGTGCAAGCGCATCGAAATCCGGCCATGGATTTAAATGGCTGACATCCCGGGCATGGCCTGCCCGCCGTAGCCTCGTGCGGAGGCGGGTCGAGGAATCTCGGTCTGGTCCCGCAGGCAGGCCGGCGGGATTTGGCCCAGATATTTCGACTCCGGCGCTGTGTGCCTGCGCTCAATACGACCCTGGTATGCACCGAATCGCAGATGCACCCGCCCGCCGCCGAAGCCGAATCCGGAGATTGCCTGCGGTTCCGTTCTGGGCTATAAACAAACCATGAATCGGAACGCGCCCGGCTTTGCGCCCCCGCCATGAAACTCGTCGCCCAGATTCCCGCGCTCAACGAAGAAGCCTCCATCGCGCAGGTGCTGGACGCGATTCCGCGCCAGATTTCCGGGATCGACGAGGTGGTTGTTTT
>JAKLIL010000103.1 GCA_022709625.1 Verrucomicrobiota bacterium | reverse complement strand
ATGGCGCATTCCGGAGCGGCTATTCGAACCTCAAATGCCCCATGCTCCACGGTTGTGAAGCTGGCCGGGTCGGACGATGAAAGCAACTTTGGCGTGTGGTACATGACCTGTACGCCCCAGGGGTGATGCGCAAACCATGCCGGCAGCTTATTACGGCGTTCACCGAACAACTGGACTTCGGCATTCTCGCCCAAAGGCAGGAAATGGCCGAGCCCCTTCATCGACAGGGCGGTGGAAGCCGCCACGTGGATTCCAAGCCCCAATTGCGTTTGCAGCGCATAGAGCCCGCCCAGCCAATCCGCTTTCTCGCCGGCGCGCACGAATGCCCCATGCCCCAACGACTCTATCCACCCGCTGGCCACATACTGCCGGGCCAGCTGGCGATAAACGCCGTTCTTTTGAAGCCATGTGGCGGTAGCCACTGTCCCTTTCGGCCACTGCTTCAACAACTGGTTTAATTTGGATGCCATTCTGACAACCCTAAATTTACATTTTGATGCTGCTTTGAACTTACGACTCAATTCGGTTTGCTTTATGCCTTCTAATGTAATCCTTAAGTTTACAAAATCAATATGAAGGTAAACCTTTTGATAACGATAAGGGGGGCGGGGCGAGTCTGAATTCCATCTGGCTGGATTTCACGCGGTTTTGGGATCGCTCGCCGGATCGGAAATTCAAGGAGAATTCGGCTTGATATGTTGAATATCGCCAAGTAGACTTTCGATATGCAACATAAAGAAATTCAGCGCAAACGTCTGTTGGGAGCTCTCTCCGTTCGTTGCGAGGAGTCGCCCGCGACGGTATTGCTGGGCGCCCGGCAAGTCGGCAAGACCACCTTGGCAAACATGTTCTGCGAGGGTCGCGCCGACGTAACTTGGTACGATCTTGAAAGCTCGGCCGGGATGGAAAGCCTGCGGGCCATGCCGGAAAAAACGCTGGCCGAAAAGCGCGGCCTGGTGGTGCTGGACGAGATCCAGCGGATGCCGGAACTGTTCCGCATTCTGCGCCCGCTGTGCGACCGCAAAGGAATTCCGGCGCGGTTTTTGCTGTTGGGCAGCGCGTCGCCGGATTTGGTTCGCGGCGTTTCCGAGTCGCTGGCCGACCGCGCCCAGTTCGTCCACATGCCGGGCCTGACGGTCGAGGAGGTTGGCGCGAAAGACCAGGACCGGTTGTGGATTCGGGGTGGACTGCCGCCGGCATTTCTGGCGAAGGACGCCGCGGCGGCCGCGCGCTGGCACGAGGGTTTCGTGCAGACGTTCTTGGAGCGCGACGTGCCCCAACTGGGCCTGCGTGTGCCGGCTTCCGCCCTGCGCCGGTTTTGGAGCATGGCGGCGCACTACCACGGGCAGATCCTGAACCTGGCGGAACTGGGCCGCGCGCTGGGCGTGGCGGCCGGCACGGCCCGGCACTATTTGGACATCCTCTGCGGATCCTATCTCCTGCGCCAGCTGCCGCCGTGGCACGAGAATTTGGGCAAGCGGCAGGTCAAATCCCCCAAACTGTATTTTCGCGACAGCGGGCTGCTGCACTACTTTCTCGGGACGGAAGGCATGGACGGCTTGCTGGCCCATCCCCGGCTAGGCGCGTCGTGGGAGGGGTTTGCCTTGGAGCAAATCCTATCCTGGACGGGCGACCGGGACGCCTATTTCTGGGCCACCCAGCGGGGGGCGGAACTGGACCTGCTGCTCCTGCGCGGGGGCCGCCGCTACGGGTTCGAATTCAAGGCCAGCGACGCACCGAAGCTGACGCCGTCCATGCGCATCGCGCTGGACGATTTGAAGCTCGACCGCCTGTGGGTCCTGCATCCCGCCGAAGCGGAGCCCTATGCGCTGCATGAGCGCATCGATGCCGTTCCATTGCGACGTTGGAACAACGGCTATCTCGAAAAGGCCAAGCGCCGACCTCCGATCGCCGCGACTTAAGGGCGACCGGTCTTTGCAAGGGCATATTATTGGCTTCGCGGTTTTGTGTTTCACCTTCCCTGCCATACGCCGCGTCTATGCTTCTGAGCTTCCTTCTCAAGCTCTTTCAACGCGTTGTAGATGTTCTCGCGACCGGCGGCCCGTTGGCCCCATGCCCTTGCCAGCCCATGTGCAACCAATACCTGTCCAAGGTCTTCCCCGTCGGCGGTGATGATGAAGGCATAATGGCGAGGCAAATCCGATCGTCCCATCGCATCCATAAAGCGCGTCATTACCGTAAACGGTCGTTTCAGCTGGTCCCGCGAGAATTCTTTCGCCGCTTTGCCCTTGGCAAGAACATCTTCTTCGCTTAACCCAAAATACGCCATTTGCTCTTCAATTCGACTTGCAACTTGGGCGTCGGTTTCACTCTCCGGCGCGTCAACTTCATAAAGTCTGAATATATATTCCTTCCCATCCGCCTTAACGTGGAATGAATCGCCGTCGTTCGACGCATTGTCCAGCAGTCTGCATCTCTCGAGTTTTGTCCAGGTGTCGTCATAATCGGATGATTTGGACCTATAAACAGGTTTCGCTTTGGTGTTTTCTCGTATGAGCCCCCCCGGCGATTGGGGCGGCATAGGTTTTGCCGCAATCTTCGGAACAGCTTCGGATTCAATTTGCTTGATCCCTTGCGGCATCGATGGGGAGGCCGCTTGGGGTTGCATCGCCAGTGGCAATCCAGCCATCCATGCGCGGTCCCCATCGGACAGTTTGGCCAAGGGGATTTTGACCTCCGCCCCCGCCTCTGTTAAAAGCGGCACGTTGCCCGCTCCTGCTTCCGCAACTTTCCCTGGTAAATACCTTGCCACGATCTTCGATCCGCTGGCCGAAGACCACGTGCGACTCTGCCCTGCAATTCGTTGCCATATTTGGGGAATCCGTGCGCGCACCATCGGAGCCTGCTGGCTCGCGGGAAAATCTCGAACGAACGACGTGTATGCTTGAACGGCACCGGATAAATCGCCGGCCTGCAACTTGACCCCCGCCTCGATAAAACAAGCGGATTCCCTGTTGAGACGGTCAAGCCGATCAACCTCCGCGGTCAATTCGACGATTCTTTGCTCGGCTCCAGCTAAAACGATTTGGGCGGAGTCCGATTTCGATTTTGCGTTGGCAGCCTCTTCTTTGAGGCGGTTGATTTCTTGCGTTGCTTGGCGAAGCTCGCCAACAACCCGCTGATATTCTTCTTCCTTTACTCCGCACCCCAGAAGAAGAGTGGCCGCAACGGCGGTCAAGACGGCAGATGTGATTTTCACGTTTTTCGGCTTCTTTGAAGTTCCTTCGGGGTGGCGAGCTGCAAAAGAATTGTGGCCGAAAAAAAAGTGGCACGGCCCCAACCTGTGTTCCTTCGAGGGGTAGCGCCCCTTGCAAAACACAAAGCCGAGGCCGCGCCTATACGGCGCGCCTCCGCTCAGTCGTCTTGCAATTCAACTCGCTACTTTCGAAGGGACGATCTGCGCGTCAACGCACTAAAATGTCAGTCTAGGTTTTTCTGTCTTTGTCTGTCCTTGCCCATACCCATCGGGGGACTATATCCTCTTTCCCCGCGATTGTTTGATGGCCCTATTCGGCACGAGGATACGCTCGCCCAGCCCAAAAGGTCAACGACGAGGCCCCACGCTTGTTTGTAGCCTTCTACCGCGCGCTTCCGTCCTGGGGGGTTCGGTTGTGCTCGCCCGCATGGGCGGGCTTGCGCACCGTACCTGCGCGACCGCTTCCGCCAGGCACATGGCCACGGCAAGCTGCACTCTGTTTGCCGCCCTCTCTCAAGGGTTCCCCTTAAACGGTTTCTTTCGCTCGAAATCGGGCAAAAAGTCGTCGGTGACGGCGAGGGGTTGTACGAGAAGATTTTCAAAGCCGAGTTCACGGGCGCGGTCGCAGGCGGCTTGGTATTCGGCGGGGCCGAGGCGGCGATCGAAAGGCGGGCGGGGTTGCGCGGCGGGGGTTGGCGCATATTGGCTCATCAGCGAGAGCGGCAGCCAGCGGCCGAATTCCTCGCGCAGCAGGTCGAGGACGCGCAGGGTGTTGTCGACGTGGCCGGGCAGAACGAGATGGCGGACCAGCACGCCGCGCCGGGCGGGTTCCATGCCCGTCGGATCGAAGGGGTCGAGAAACCCCTTTTCGGCGACCATCAGGCGCAGGGCTTCCAGGGCGATTTCAGGATAGCGTTCGTCGCGCATGACGGCGCGGGCCAAGACGGGATCGGCGAACTTGAAGTCGGGCATGAAGATGTCCATTTGCGCGGCGTAGCGCGAAACCAGCGCAGGGAGTTGGTAACCCGAGGAGTTGAAAAGCAACGGAATTTTCACGCCGTCGTCGCGGAGGCGGGCGCAGAGGGCTTCGATATGCGGCCAAAAATGGTCGGGGGTGACGAAGTTCAAATTGTGCACGCCGGTTTCGATGAGGCCCAGTGCAAGGCGGTGGAACGCCTCGGCGGAAACGGTCTGGCCCAAGCCGTGGGCGTTGGAAATCTGCCAATTCTGGCAGAAGAAGCAGTGGCAGGAGCAACCGGAAAAGAAAATAGTGCCGGAGCCGCGGGTCCCGGTGAAGCACGGTTCCTCGCCCATGTGCGGGCCCCATGAAGCGATGCGCAAGTCGGCGGTTTCGCCGCAGACGCCCGGTGCGCCGCCAAGGCGATCGACGCCGCATTGGCGCGGGCACAGCCGGCAGGGGGAATAGGGGGAGGAATCCATTTTTAGACAGGATTAACAGGATTTTCAGGATAGGGGACGATTTTTTGAAAGCGTAAGGCTTGCCTCATTCCATGTCCAGCGGAGGAACTGGCGGCGGAGGGGTTTGGGGAGATCGCGGGCCGGGGGCGGCGGTTCGCGGAGCAAATGCGGGGCAAGAATCGCGGGGACGTCCCGCGCGCCGGCGTGGCGGTAGCCGCGGATGAGGGCGTCGGCGGCGGTTGCGGGCGCGATGCCGCGGGCTTGGGTCAAGTAATCGAAGACGGCCGCGACGAGGTCTGAGAGCGGAATGCCGTGAGGTTGGGCAAAACGGGCAGACATCCAATCGGAAAAATCCAGGAACGCAGCGAAGACGGAAGGCTTGTCTTTCCAGATCAGCGGCGCGGCGGGAATGAGGCGTTGGGAATTGACGATGGCATCCCACCAGTGGGCGCAGCGGGCGGTGCGGGCAAGTTCCACGGCGGGCCAGTCGCGCGTGGCCAGGATCTCGTAGGGCGGCGCGGGGGAATAGCGCATGGCGAAGGCGTCGTCGTGTCGCGCGATGGGGGCCCCGGGTAGTTTTTTCAGGATGCCGAGCTGGATTTCGTGCGGGCCAAGGGCGAACAGTCGGTCGAAGCCGGCGGCGAAGCTCTCGGGCGTTTCGCCGGGAAGTCCCGCAATCAGATCGGGATGCAGCCAGGCCTGGGTGCTTTCGCGCAGGAAGCGCAGGTTGTCCGCGGCGCGGTCGAGATTCTGCGGGCGGCGGATGGTTTCGAGGACCACAGAATTGAACGACTGGATGCCGATTTCGAGTTGGAGCGAACGCGGCGGAAAACGGGAAAGAATCTCGCGCAATTCGGCGGGAAAACGGTCGGGAAGCATTTCGAAGTGCAGAAACAAGCCGGGATGGCGCGGTAGGTGGTCGAGGAAGAACGAGAGAATTTCGACGGCGCGGGGAATATCGAGGTTGAACGCGCGGTCGCAGAACTTGAAGATACTCGCGCCGCGGGCGAGCAGGTTGTCGAAGGCGGTCAGCAGGGGCGACATCGGGAAGACGCGGACGCTTTCGTCGTTGGCGGAGACGCAGTAGTCGCAGCGCATGGCGCAGCCGCGGGAGGATTCGACGTAGAGCAGGCGGTGGGCAAGATCGGTGTCGGTGTATTCGTCGTAGGGGAGACGGAGGGAGGCGAGGTCGGGAGGCAGGGGACGAAGGGTACTGCAAATGGACGCAGATGGGCGCGAAGGGGAGGCGGAAACCAGGTCGCGGCAGAGGGCAGGGAAGGCGAGGTCGCCTTCGCCGAGGATCAGATAATCAGCCAAATCCGAAACAGCCATTGTGACAGGATTAACAGGATTTTCAGGATGGGGAAGGTAGGGACGGCTCGCCGAGCCGTCCGGGCTGTTTTTGTTGGGAGTGCGGGCATCCTGCCCGCATTCGGAGCGGCCAAGATGGCCGCGCTCCGGTGGACAGCCGCCCGACGAGGGCATCGGGGGCTCCAAAAACGGATCGGCACTGGAGCCGGCACGACCTCGTGCCGGGATCTCAGGCCCGCCGAGAACGATTTTCAGTTGCGGCGAGTTGTGGCGCAGGAGCGGGAGCAGTTCGGCGACGCGCGCGATGTTCCAGATGTAGACGCCGAGGCCGAGGATTTGGGGATTTCGCGCGGCGATGGCCGCGGCAATTTCGGCGGCGGGCTGCTGGATCGTGAATTCCACCAACTCTGTCTGCGGTCGCAGTTCACCCATGTTCGCCAACAGGTACCGCGCGCCCAGCGAGGCGTGGCTGTGCCGCGCGTTGATGGCGGCAATCAAGATGGGGGCGGAGACGGGCATCAGACAGTCGGTGGCCAATCGGGAGGCCAGGGGCAGGAGAGGTCGAAGGATGTGCCGGTGGCGGGATGGGTGCAGATGAGGCGGGCGGCGTGGAGCCAGTGGCGGGGGGAAGAAGGGAGACCAGAGACTACAGACTGGAGACCTGAGACTGGGGGAAGGACAGTTGAGCCGTAGAGGGTGTCGCCGGCGATGGGATGGCCGGCGTGGGCGAGGTGGCA
>JAKLIL010000102.1 GCA_022709625.1 Verrucomicrobiota bacterium | reverse complement strand
TCTCGGCTTGACCCCGCCGGCCAGGGCGTTGCCATCTGTTGTGTTGCTCTTGCCTGCTTTTGTAGGGGCCGAGCTTGCTCGGACCGGGTGCCCAAACGGTCGCCGCAAGCGGCGTCCCTACGATTCTTTTCCACCCCATGCAGGTAGGGGGGCTCGTTCCGTAGCCCTCTGGCGTTTGCGCATCTTTTGCGGCGCTTGCGCCTCTTGCGTTACTGGGCTGTTCGGCCCGATGCGGGTTTGGGGCTGTTTGGATGCGTTTGCCCTGCGCGAAATCAGTTTGGGGAAGGGAAGGCGGGAGGCGTCTTGGAGAAGATTTGGACGGAGTACTTCCCCATGGATACGATGGCGGCGGGAGGATCGCCGGCGGCATCGACTTGCGGGGCGCCGACGCCGCCGAAGTCGCCGGAGTAGAGCTTGGAATCGCCGTTGAAGTGGCGGTACCAGGTGCCGGCGGAGGGGTAGCGGATGGCATAGTCGTTCTTGTCGTAGTCGTTGCAGGAGAAGTTGGCGACGACCACGACGTCGTCGGTCTCTCCGCCCTGGTTCCAGCGGGTATAGGCGACGACTTTGTTGTCGTTGTCGACGTGCTGGACGAAGACGCCGGCGCCCGGAAGGCCGGACGTCGTGCCGTACAGGTTGCGGCGCAGATGAATGAGGTCGGCATAGGCGCGGACGATGCCGGCGAAGGTGTTGGTGAGGTCCCAGCGCATGGGGACGTCGTCGTTGAAGCCGCGGGTTTCGTTCATTTCCTGGCCCTGGAAAATCATGGGAATGCCGGGGGTGGTCATGACGGTGGCGGCGCCGAGGAGGGCGCGCTTGCGGGCCCAGAGGCTGGCGGCGTCTTCGGGGTGGATCATGGCGGGCACGCGGCTGCGGCCGTAGTTCATGCCGGCGACGTAGTCGTGGGCTTCGGTAAAGGCGATGCGCTGGAAGCCGGGCCAGTCGGAAAGAACGCCGGCGACGGTGCGCATGTCGCGCTCGTAATCCCAGGCGTCGGCAACGAGATGGAAGAGGGCCCAGCGATAGCCGATGTCCCATTGGGCGTCGAAGGCCATGTCGTAATCGAAAGCGTGGTCCTCGGCGATGCGGACCAGGCGCGGGCGGGTTTGGGCAAGCTCCCGATTGATGTCGCGGAGCATCTGGATGCCTTCGGGATTGCGGTTCCAGTCGCCGGTGGTGACGATGTGGAAGACGGAGTCCCAGCGGAAGCCGTCGATGCGGTATTCGTCGGCGTACATGAAGATCTGGTCGCGGATGAACTGGCGGACTTCGGGGCGGCCATAGTCGGGGCGGGTGTGGCCCCAGGGGGTTTCCGCGCGGGGGTCGTTGTAGAAGTAGATGCCGCCGTAATAGCCGTTCCAGTACGCGCTGTCGTACTGCCAGAGGTCGAGATCGGTCGGGCCATAGTGGTTGTGGACGACGTCGGCGATGACGGCCAGGCCGCGATCGTGGGCGGCGCGCACGAAACGCTTGAACGCGTCGGGACCGCCGTAGTCGGTCTCGATGGCGAAGGGATCGCAGAGGTTGTAGCCCCAGCTCCGCCCGCCGGGAAACTCGTTGACGGGCAGGGGTTCGACGGCGGTGCATCCCAGATCGCGGACATGGTCGAGATGCGGAATGGCGTCGTCGAAGGTTCCGGGCGGATCCTTGCCGGCGAACGTGCCGATATGGAGCTGGTAGATTACAAGATCGTGGCGGGGGATTTCAGGCGCGCGGTCGTCGCCCCAGTCGAAGGCGTCGGGATCGTAGATGACCGAATCGCCGTTGGAGTGGTTGACCTGGCGGGCGCGCGGGTCGCGCTTCCAGATGGCGCCGTTGAAAAAGTACTTGTAGCGCTGGCCGGGCCGGGCGCCGGGAATATCGACGGACCAGGTGCCGCCGTCCGGATCGCGCGCCATGGGGATGCCGATCCACGAACTGAATTCACCGGCGACGTGGGCGGTTGCGGCAAACGGCGCCCAGACGCGGAAGGTGGTGCCGTCGGCATGGGGCGTCGCGCCCAATTCCGGGCGGGCGGGTTGGGCAGGCGCGAGGGCGGCAAGGAGCAGGGAGGACACGGCCAGGATGCCGGCGCGAATGGAATTCATGGGTTCATCTCCGACTGGTCGGAATCCTACGCGCCCATGTTTGGGGATGGCAAGACGGAGCCGTCGCGCCGTTCGGCAACTCTTTTGAAAGGTGAGAGAGGGGCGCATCTGCGATTCGGTACAGGCTTATCGAAATCCGGCCATGGATCCAAAGGGCTGTCATCCCGAGCGTGGCCTGCCCGCCGTAGCCTCGTGCGAAGGCGGGTCGAGGGATCTCGGCCTGATCCCGCAGGCTGGCCGGCGGGATTCGGCCCAGATATTTCGACTCCGGCGCTACGCGCCTACGCTCAATATGACTCTGGCATGCACCGAATCGCAGATGCGCCCGTAAAAGAGTTATCGCGTCGAAGTCGCCGGGTCCTGACTTCCTACCCCCACGTGACTTCCAGGGGGTTCCGGCGCGGGATGCTGCGGGGCTTGAACTGCGGCCGGCCCAGCAGCAGCGCATAGGCGAATTTGCGGCCGGCGGGCAGGGCAAGTTCCTGCTGCAGGGGGGCATGCGTGGCGGCTGCCGCCGAAACGAAGCCCGCCCAGCAGGTGCCGAGTCCGTAGGCCGGCGCCAGGATGTCGACGTGGGTGAGCGCGATGATGGCATCCACCGGCGCGATGGGATTGTCCGCCGGCACATGGGCCACGAGCAAGTGGGGGGCGCCGAGGCAGGCGACGTCGAAGCCGCGGTCCGCGTTCGCGACGAGCAGGGCCAGCAACTGGCCGAGCGGATCGGCGGTTTGCGCCCGGAGGCGCATCCAATCAACGGTGAGCGCGGCGATTTTCCGGACGGCCTGGGATTCGTACGCCACCCGCCATTGCACGGGCTGCTGGTTGGTGCCGGAGGGGGCGTAGCGGGCAGCGTTGAGGATTTCCAGGATCGTTTCGCGCGGCACAGGGTCGGGGAGAAAGCGGCGGATGGAGCGGCGGCTTTTCAGATGGCGGGCCAGATCGGCGGGCGCCAGCGCGCGGGCTTCGGGCGGCCGGACCGGCCGTTCTTCCAAGCGAAAATCCAGCGCCAGCGCCTGGGTCGGGCAGAAGGCCTCGCAGTGGCCGCAGCGGAGGCAGCGTTCAATGTCTTCGTTTTTCACGAACGGCAAAACGTCGGGAGCGGCCGGAGCCACGATCCCCATGGGGCAGACCATCGTGCAGCGTCCGCAGCGTGTGCAAAGGGCGGCATCCACTTGCAGGAAGTCGTTGGGCGCGTTTGCGGCGATTTCGAGATCGGCGTGTTCTGGCATTTTCCATTCTCCCGTGAACTGCTTCTTGGCCGGAAACCTAGCAAACCGCCGACATCAAAAAAAAACTGCGGCAATCTCTGCGAGCTCTGCGGCAAAATTATTTGAAGTTGGCAACCGCGCCGAGATCGAGCGTGGCGAAGAGGTCGTCGAGGGTTTCCGCGCGGCGGATTTGCAAAACCGAGCCGTCGGGCCGCAGGAGCAGCTCGGCGGAGCGGGTCTTGCCGTTGTAGTTGTAGCCCATGGCGTGGCCGTGCGCGCCAGTGTCGTGGATCACGAGCAAATCGCCCAGGGCGATTTCGGGCAGCGCGCGCTGGATGGCGAACTTGTCGCAGTTTTCGCACAGGGAGCCGACGACGTCGTAGGTCTTCGTGGCGGGGGCGTTTTCCTTGCCGAGGACGGTGACGTGGTGGTAGGCGCCGTACATGCCTGGGCGCATGAGGTTGGCCATGGAGGCGTCCACGCCGATATAGGACCGGTAGGTTTCCTTCCGCCGGAGGGCGCGGGTGACGAGCCAGCCGTGGGGGCCGGTGATGGCGCGGCCGCATTCCATGTTGTAGGCGAGCGGATCGAGGCCGGCGGGCACGACGATCTCGTCGTAGAGCTTCCGCGCGCCGCGGGCGACGACGTCGTAGTCCACGGCCTTCTGCTCGGGCCGGTACGGGATGCCGATGCCCCCGCCGGTGTTGATGAAGGAAATCCGGAGGCCGAGGCGCCGATGGATCTCGACAACCAATTCGAACAGCATGCGGGCGGTCTCGACGTGGTACTGCTCGTCGAGCTCGTTGGAGACGACCATCGTGTGCAGGCCGAATTTCTTCGCGCCGAGATCGCGGGCCTTGGCGTAGCCGTCGAAAAGTTGGTCGCGGGTCAAGCCGTACTTGGCCTCCTCGGGGTGGCCGATGATGGCGTTGCCGGCCTTGAGCGGTCCGGGATTGTAGCGGAAGCAGAGCGTTTCCGGCAGCGAACCCGTGGCGGCGACGAGGGCGTCGATATGCGTGACGTCGTCGAGGTTGATGATGGCGCCCAACTCGCGGGCGGCGCGGAATTCGGCGTCGGGGGTTTCGTTGGAGGTGAACATCACGCGGTCGCCGCGCAGCCCGACGGCTTCGCAGAGCCGGAGTTCGGCGAGGGAAGAGCAGTCGGCCCCGCAGCCCTCGGCGGCGAGGATCTTCAGGATGAACGGATTGGGCGTGGCCTTGACGGCGAAATATTCGCGGAAATCCGGCAGGACAGAAAAGGCCTTGATCAGCCGGCGGGCATTGGCGCGGATGGCCGCCTCGTCGTAGAGGTGGAACGGAGTGGGATGGTTCCGGGTCAGGGCTTCGGTCTGGCCACGCGTAAGAGGGAAGGGGTTCATGTTGAATCAGGAATTATGAATGAAGAATGGCGGGTGGACGTTTTCCATAGTGCGGAAAACCATACGCGAAATTTTCCATGGTGTGGAATTTTATTTCCAGGAGGTGGGACAGACGCGATGGCAACGGTAGCGGCGGTGTTTTGCCGCCCGGTTATGCGGGGTGCCGCTCTAGCGACTCCGCTGCTGTACGCGAGCGCCCAACGGGGCTAACGCAAACCAAACGAAAACCTCGCGAAATCGGAACGAATCCGCAATTGACTCCGCAATCTGGCCTTAGAAAAATGCATAGAACCAACTGGAGACATCTATGAACTCAAACGTGGCCCCGGCGAACTGGTTTGGTCGTTTGCATGATGGAAGGAGGGAGAAGGTGCGGCTATCCCTATTGCTGTTAAGCGTGTTCTTCTGGGTTTGTACCAACGCCTTTGGCGCCATTGCCATCCATTGGACCACAGGCTGGGGCGTATATGACCACACGGCCGGGGATTTAACCGGTGGAGATCATTTTCTTTTGGACAGCTATCCAGCTGTTTGGCAACTGGTCTACGCCGGACCGAACAACAGCATCGACCCGCCAAACCCAGGCGACGCCGCCAACGGCTGGGTGTCCGGAGACGACGTCGTGCTGGCAGTGCGCACCATCCCGCAGGGCGGTGGGATGGCTTCGGAAGATGGTACGACATGGGATTCGTATCTGTTTCTTCTCGCCGGCGATCCGACCTACGTCCATATGTCTTGGTCGACCAACGGCTTTGTGTATCAGCGCTTGTACGAGGGGACGCCCGGGGCGGATTCGTGGTATTTGAACAGCCCTTTGCTGGCTTTGAACGTGGCGTGGAGTACCCCGGAACCTCCGCAGGATTTTTTACTGGACAGTTATTTTCAGGGGGTCAAGCCCGACCAGCAATTGTCCGGGGCGGCAACGGGGCAAACCACGCTGGTCCTGAACAGCGGCAAACAGCACTTGATCCGCTACGATTACGAGGTCCCGGCGTCCAGCCGGACGCTGAATGCCCTGATCGGACAACAGGTGCCTCCGGGTTCGCAGTTCATCTCGATGGACGTGGTCAACCAGGCCTATTGGCCGACCATCACGCTGGATCGCGAAGGGTCATGGGGGCCGCGGGGCACCACCACCTTGGCGCGGGGCGTGGCCTACTGGCTGCGCATCCCGCCGCAGGGTGGGTTGGTCACCAGCAATCAGTATGCCGTCACCTTGGCCGGAACCGTTCCCACCACCGAGAAAACCCTGACGGCGGCGGGCAATGGCTTCATCAGTCCGCTGGGATATCCGTATCCGCAGGATAAGTTGTTCGGCCAAACCGCGCTGTCTGCGGCGGCACCAGCAAACTCCACGGTCTATTTCTGGGATCCGACGAATATGTATTTCATGGCGGGCACCAAAAGCTTAAAGGGATGGATGCCGGCGCAAGCCAACTACACGATAAAATCCGGCGAAGGGTTTTTCTTCAAAACCCCGCCCGGCGGGGCCGAGTTGAATGTCGTGGAACCCCTACCCTAAAGAGCCGACCATGAAAAACACAATCAAACTGTTGGCTGTGGGCGGGTTGGTACTGGGGGTGTTGGGAGCGAATGTCCAGGCGGGATTGGGCTTGAACTGGGCCACCCCATCGGGTCTCGTCCAGGCGGATGGGAGCACGCCGTTGCTGGAAAGCGGCTCGGCTTTGTTCCAGTTGATCTGGTCCATGGATGCCGTTGCCGATCCCCCGACGGTGGGCGGCGGGGTTTCCGGCGACGACATTTTGTTCGACCAACAGGTCGCCGGTGCCGCCACGGCGGGGACCTATGCCCAGCATTTTGCCGACACCTATGAAAATCTAGCCTGGTCGACGCCGGGCTACCTCTTCGTCCGGGTTTACGACCGCGGGACGTCCGTCAGCAACGTGCCCAATGGCATGGCCTATTTCGATGGGGCGCTGGTGGCGGTTGAGATTGCCTGGACGTTTCCCACCACCTACCAGGAAATTCCGGAGGGAACGTTTGCCGGGGGGTCTTCCCTGGACGGAAAGGGGCGCTACGTGTTGGACCAGCAGGTTGGCG
>JAKLIL010000101.1 GCA_022709625.1 Verrucomicrobiota bacterium | reverse complement strand
CGCCCCATCCCCCTCGAAACCGTCGCCGACGTCGTCGATGCCCGCAGCATGGTCCAGATCTACCGCTACGACAAGCGCCGCACCGTGAAGATTCTCGGCGACCTCAAGCCCGGCGCCACCATGAGCGGCATCAGCGACGCCATGGCCCGCGCCATCGAAGATCAAAAACTCCTCCCCGCGGGCTATACCCTCGGCAACACCGGCATGATCGAGATGATGGAAGACACCATCGCCGATTTCGGCGAGGCCATCCTTCTCGCCACCTTCCTGACTCTGCTCACGCTCGCCGCCATCCTCGAATCGTGGAAACGCCCCGCGCTCATCCTGCTCACCCTGCCCATGGGCCTGATCGGCATCGTTTGGGCGCTCGCCCTCACCGGGAAGGCCATCACCATGCTCGTCATGCTCGGCTCGCTGATGCTCATCGGCATCGTCGTCAACGCCGCCATCCTCGTCGTCGACAAGATGGCCCAGCACATCGCGGAAGGCACCTCCCGCCGCGAGGCCATGCTGACCGCCATGGTCGAGGAATTCCGGCCCGTCCTGATGGTGATCCTCGCCTCCGGCCTCGGCATGCTGCCCATGGCCATCGGCACCGGCATCGGCTCCGAAAACCGCTCCGGCATCGGCATCGCCTCCGTCGCCGGCATCCTCGTCGCCGGCATCCTGACCATGACCATGCTGCCGCTAATCTACACGCTGTTCACCGGCGCCCCCAAGGCCACCCATCCCGACGAGCCCCCCGCTTCCGGCCAATCCTAGCGGGCCCCGCCGCCTGGCGCGGCGGGGGAGTCAACTTCGCCTCCCGCGGCGAAAGGCCGCGGGGGGGCGTAACGGCCGAATTCAGACTCAACAAAAATGCGCGGGACTTCCGGCCGCGATCCGCTATAACGGACGGCAACGCCATGGTGTTCTTCTTCCAAATCGTCTGCGTGCTGGGCCTCGTCGCCTGCGGCTTCTACGCGCGGCGACGCGGCCTGCTCACGGCGCAGGGCACCAACGATCTGGCCCGCGTTTCCCTCGCGCTGGTCTATCCCGCGCTGATTTTCGTTTCAATCACGCAACTCTCCCTGGCGGACTTGCGCGCGCATCTGGTCCTGCCCCTGCTCACGATGGCCATCGCCATGGCGGGCTTGGGCCTCGGCCTGCTGGCCGTCCGCTTCCTCGGCCGGGTGCCGGCCGACACCGCACGGGCGTTTCTGTTCCATTGCCTCGTCAACAACTACCTGTTCCTGCCCCTCCCGCTCGTGCTGTTCCGCTACGGCGATCGCGGCGTCGCGCTGCTGGTGTTCGGTTCCGTCGGCTACGAGCTGCTGCTGTGGTCGCTCGGCGTCATGCTGTTCTCCCGCGCCGAGCGCAAGCGCGACCGCTTGAAATCCCTGTTCAGCCCGCCGTTCGTCACCCTGCTCGCCAGCCTCGCCCTCGTCGCCGTCCGCGATCTGCTGCCGTGGCCGGCCCCGCCCGCCTGGCTCGCGCTGGGCGCACAGACGTTCCGGGCGGGCCTCCAGACGCTCGGCGCCGCCACCATCGCCCTCGCCATGCTCGTGGCCGGCAGCCGTTTTGCCGTCATGGAATTCGAAACCATGCTCGGCTGGCGCGTCTGGTTCGTGGCCGCCATCCGCCTCGTGGCCGTGCCCCTCGCCATGATTCCCCTGCTGGGCGCAATTCCCATGGACCCCGTGGCCCGCGGCATCCTCTGCATCGTCGCCGTCATGCCCTCGGCGATGGTCAGCGTGCTCTTCAGCGAACGCTACGGCGGCGACACCGACTTCATCGCCGGCGGCCTGCTGCTCACCCACCTCGGGGCGCTCGTCACCGTCCCCCTCTTCCTCGCCTGGGCGTTCTGAACCCTGGCTCCGTCGGCCCGGGTTCGTTCCTGCCGGGAGTTTCCCGGGTCCAGGAATGCTATAGTATTTGCAAATACTATAGTCGTCGTTTCCTGCGCCACACGGACACGCGGATTCAGCCGAGGTCGATCCCCACGGCGCGGAAGGTGCGCTTCACGTCGCGGAAATGCCGTTGCAGGTCGAAGCAGGCCGCGAGTTCGCGGCGCGGGACGACCCGCGCGACATCCGGATCCTGCGCGAGAAGGTCCAGAAAGGGCCGGCCGGTCCGCCACGACTCCATGGCGTTGCGCTGCACCCAGCGGTAGGCGGTCTCGCGGGCGACGCCCTTCTCCACCAGCCGCAGCAATACCTGCTGGGAATGGATCAGGCCGTGCGTCAGGTCGAGATTCGCCCGCATGCGCTTCGCGTCCACCTTCAATCCCGCCACCAGCGCCGCCAGCCGGGCCAGCATGTAGTCCAGCAGGATCGTCGCGTCCGGCAGGATGATCCGCTCGGCGGAGGAATGGGAAATATCGCGTTCGTGCCACAGCGGCACGTTTTCCATGGCCGCCAGGGCATAGCCGCGCAGCACCCGCGCCAACCCGCACAACTGCTCGGCGCCGACGGGATTCTTCTTGTGCGGCATCGCGCTCGACCCCTTTTGGCCCGGCCCGAAGGATTCCTCCACTTCGCGCACTTCCGTGCGCTGCAGGTGCCGGAATTCCTGCGCCCAGCGTTCGATGCTCGTGCCCGCCAGCGCCAGCGCGGCGACGAATTCCGCGTGCCGGTCGCGCTGCAGGATCTGGGTGGAAATCGCCGCGGGCCGCAAGCCGAGCTGCTTGCACACCGCCGCCTCGACGTTCCGATCAAGGTGGGCATGCGTCCCCACCGCCCCCGACAGCTTGCCCACGCGCACGGTCTCCCGCGCGGCCCGCAGCCGCGCCAGCACGCGTCCGAATTCGTCGTACATCAGCGCCATCTTGAGGCCGAACGTCGTCGGCTCGGCGTGGATGCCGTGGCTGCGGCCAATCATCGGCGTGAAGGCATGCTTCCGGGCCACCCGCGCGACCGCCGTCTGGACCTTCTCGGTCCCCGCGATCAGCAGGTCCGCCGCTTGCACGAGATTCACCGCCAGCGCCGTGTCCACCACGTCGGAACTTGTCAGCCCCTTGTGGACATGGCGGGCGGCCGGTCCGACGTGTTCCGCCACGTTCGTCAGGAACGCGATTACGTCGTGGCGCACTTCCGCTTCGATCTTCCGGATGCGCCGCGCGTCGAACGCCGCCCGCCGGCGGATGAGCGCCCAGTCCTTGCGCGGAATCCGGCCGGCCTTGGCCAGGGCCGCGCAAGCGGCGAGTTCCACCGCGAGCCAGGTTTGGTACTTGCGCGCGTCGGTCCACAGCGCGCCCATTTCGGGACGGGTATATCGTTCAATCATCGTCGGGATCCTCCACGCAACAAAAACGCCGGAACTCCTGCGAAGTTCCGGCGTCGGTCCATGCCGTGCGGTTTCTTTATTCGGCGGGCGCGGCGGCTTCCGCCGGAGCCGCCGGAACTTCCTCGGTCTTTTTCTTGCCGGACGTCCGCTTCTTTTTCTTCGGCTTGGATTCGTCCTGGGCCGTTTTGTCTTCCGGAGCCGCCGCGGCGGCGGGTTCCACGACGGCTTCCGCAGGCACGGCGGGGGCGACGGCTTCCGCCGATACGGCCGGAGTTTCGGCGGCGGCGGGTGCGGCTTCTGCCGGAGTCGCGGCAGGAGCTTCCGCCACGGCCTCGGCCTCCGGCTTGGCGGCCGGCGGCGGCGCATTCTTCGCCCGCTCAGCCTTCTTCAGGAACAGCAAGCCCGACTCGGCCTGGGGCAGCGCCGGGCTTTCGGGATTGGCCGCAATGAAATCCTCGTAGATGGCGCGGGCTTCGGCGAACTGGCCGAGCTGCTCGCGGCAGCGGGCGGCGCCAAACAAGGCCTGGGGCCGAAGAGCATGGGTGGGATAGGCGGCAGCAAAAGCCTCGTAGCTGGCGACGGCTTCGTCGTACCGTTCCAAGGCCTCGAGGCTGGCGGCAACGCCCATGGCGACGTCGGCGGACATCATGTGGTTGGTATACTGGCCGCTGAAACGCTGATAGGCTTCGAGCGCCTCGTCGTAGCGGTTCTGCGCATAGAACTCCGCGGCGGCCGTAGCCAGCGCCATGGGCGCCGTCGGCGCCTGGGCATCGGCGGCGGCAAGCGTTTGCAGTTCTTCGGGGCTTTGGCTCTGGAACAACGCCTGGACCGCGGCGGCGGCTTTCGACGCCTTCTGGCTCCGCCAAACCGAGATGCCCAGCAGCACGACCACGGCCACGGCCAGGCCGATCAAGGCGGGGCGGCCGTACTCCGCCATCCACCGCGAAAACTGCTTGGCATCCTCGCTGCCCGGCGGCGGCGCCTGCGGTTCGCGCTCGGGTTCGTTCACGTCGTTCGGGGCGTTCTTATCCATGGAAGTATCATCCTTTGGTTGTCAATCGGGTCGGAATTGTCGTTGCTCCCCTGCGAAAACGCAAGCCAATCGTTTGCCGCTGCCGAGACCGGACGCATCCCCGTTTCGTTGACATCGATCGCATGCGGGCATCGTCCAGATGCATCGTTCGGCCATTGTTGGGGTTCAGCTGGCTGAATCCCGGATTGTTCCCGGTAGACAAACCCGGACGCATTCGAATCCAAACCGGGATCGAGCAAGCTCGACCCCTACGGAAGTCTCCGGAAAGGATTACGGTCAGTGAAACGGGGATGCGAGCCGGAGACCGACTGGTTGCATCGTACCCGCCCATTCGCCCAGATCGGGGTTGCGAGCGGGAAGCGGGTGAAAGAGATCGGAGGCCACCCGATCGAATGTCCCCTGAACGACGCTGCCCGCAAGAGCCGTAGTGGAACCGGTCCGGGACCGGCAAAAGGCTTGCCCGCCGCGACGAAGTAGGGTTTGATGGCCGCATGGTAAAACGCTTCCCATCCTTGGTTTGCTGGATGCTGGCGGGATGGGCGTTTCACCCGGCGGCCGCCCAGTCCACGCACAGCGGCCGGGGCGCCGTGCCCTACGCCGATGCCGCCGGCACCGGCGTTGCGTTCCGCGTGTGGGCGCCCAACGCCACCAGCTTGACGGTCTTCGGCTCGTTCAACGCCTGGAACACCAACAACGTTCCCCTCGCGCTCGAAACACCGACCAACGCCGGCATTTGGTCGGCGGACGTCCCGGCGGCGCGGGCCGGCGACCAATACCGATTCTCCATCAACCGGGACCGGGTGCGCCGCGATCCGCGGGCGCGGCGGGTGGTTCATTCCGGCGATGCTCCGGGAATCATCCACGACCCGCGAGCCTACGAATGGAGCACGCGCGAATTCATTCCCCCGCCACTGACGGACTTGGCGCTCTACGAGCTGCATGTCGGCACCTTCAACCATCCCGCCCCTTCGCCCAGCCAGGTGGGCACCTTCACGCAGGCCATCGCGCGCCTTGACCATGTGGCCGCGCTGGGCTTCAATGCCATTCAACTGATGCCGGTCGCGGAATTTCCCGGCAACAACAGCTGGGGCTACAACCCCATCGACCCCTTCGCCGTCGAAAGCGCCTACGGCGGGCCCGACGGGTTCAAGGCCTTCGTGGACGCCTGCCACGCGCGGAACCTCGCCGTGATCCTCGACGTCGTCCACAACCACTACGGCGACGGCGACGACCTGCGGCATTCGCTGTGGGCATTCGACGGGTGGACCGGCTATTCGGGCGGGGGCATCTACTTCGCCCAGGATCCGGCCAAGGCCTACACGCCCTGGGGCCCGCGGCCCGACTACTCGCGCCCGCAGGTCCGCAGCTATATCCGCGACAATGTCCGTCTGTGGCTGGAAGACTTCCGCGTGGATGGCCTGCGCTGGGACGCCACCCTGTACGTGCGCTACACTACCAACAACCTCACGCCCATCGCCGACGGCAAAAGCCTGCTCCGCGAAATCAACGCCTGGATGGCCATGGAGTATCCAGAGAAGATCCGCATCGCGGAGGATCTGCTCGGCGACCCGGACGTGACCGCGCCGGTGGCCGCCGCCGACGGCCTCGGCTTCCAGAGCCAGTGGGACCGCACGTTCCACGAAGACATCACCCGGCAGATCACCAATGACGCCGCGCGCAACCTCGCGCCCATCGTCAGCCAAATGGCCGCCGCGGCGGGCGTCCGGCGCATCGTCTACACCGAGTCGCACGACGAAGTCGGCTATCTCAACGCGGCCAAGGGCGCCCAGCGCTTCCCGGCGGAAATCGCGCCGAGCGATCCCTTCGGCTATCTTGCGCGCAAGAAATCGACCCTGGGCGCCGCTCTCGCATTCGTCGCGCCGGGCATCCCGATGGTGTTCCAAGGCCAGGAACTGCTCGAGGACCAGCTCTTCAGCACGACCAACGGCATGGACTGGGCCAAGGCCACGAATTATCCCGGCATTGTCCGGCTCTACCGCGACTTGGCCGGCCTGCGCCGCAACCGCGGCGGGACCACTGCCGGCCTCGCCGGCGAAATCGCCATAGCCGCCCTGACCAACAACGGCACCCTCTTGCAGGTCCGCCGCGGCATCGCCGGCCAGCCCGCTGACGATGTTTTCGTCCTCGCCAACTTTTCGGCCACCAACCTCGCCGGCTATTGGCTCGATTTCCCCGCGACCAACGTCTGGCATGTCCACTTCAACAGCGATAGCAACGCCTACAGTCCCGATTTCCTGAACCGCGGCAGTACGACGGTTTTCGTGTGGCCCGACGGCCGCGGCGACGTGTCCATCGCCCCGTGGAGCGTGCTGGTCCTCTCGCGCCGACCCCCGGCGCCCGCGGACGGCGACGGCGACGGCATGCCTGACGCCTGGGAAACCGCCCACGGCCTCGATCCAGCCGATCCCCGCGACGCCTGGCTCAACCCCGAC
>JAKLIL010000100.1 GCA_022709625.1 Verrucomicrobiota bacterium | reverse complement strand
GTCGGCAGCCAGACGGCCATCGCCAATTCCGGCGAGGTGTCCGCGGCGGTCTACCAAGCGCGGCGGTGGGGCAAAACCTTGACCTACAACCTTTCGATTCCGGACGGAACCTACGCGGTACGGCTGCACTTTGCGGAATTGGGCGTGGCGCGCGTAGGACAGCGGCGTTTCAAGGTCTTGATCGAAGGGCAGACGGTTATGCCCAACTTCGACATCTTGGCGGCGGCGGGCGGCAAAAACCGCGCGACGGTGCAGACCTTCGAGAATGTTGAAGTGCGCGGCGGGCTGCAAATCCAAGGCGTGGCGCTGGTCGGGACGGCCCAGTTCAACGGGATCGAAGTCTCGCCGATGCCGGTCGCCGACAACGCGCAACTGCCTCCCCCGGTGAAATTGACGGCCCAGGACGCCGACGGGGGAGCGCGGTCTGCCGTTCCGGCCAAGCCGCGGGCGGCGGTTGCGGCGCCGGATCCTTGGCCGGTGGCCATGGCCCGCGGCAGCGATGCCTCCTGGATTGCGGCTCCGCATCTGGCGGATGGCGACACCAATACCCTGTGGGTGGGCGAGACTGGCGCCGCTTCGTGGGCGGTTGCCTTGGATTTCGAGGAGCGCATTCCGCTGGACAGTCTCGAGGTCCTCTACGCCGGCGAGCCGTGGCCGGAGGTTGGCATCATGGGAACCGACAATCTGCAGGATTGGTTCGACTTGGCCCAGACGACCAATCGCCCGGTTTCCTGCCGGGCCGTTTACGTGTATTTCCATGGAAACGAAACCGGATCGGTTCCGGCCATACGTGAAATCCAATGGGAGGGCGAACTGCCGCAATAATCATGAAAACCACCGCCAATCCGCTGAATTCCCTGGGCGCTGCGTCGGATACGGCCACCTTGGATTTCTCCCCGAAAACCCGCTTTCGGCGGCGGGCGGGAGTGGTGCTCTGCCACGTGGCCGAGAAGCACATGCTGGTGCCGGCCATGACCAACGCGGTCGATCTCGATTGTTTGTTCCTGCTCAACGACACCGGGGTCTTCATTTGGGAGCAACTCGATGGCCAGCGCCAAATGGTCGAACTCGGCAGGGCCTTGGCCGGGGTCTTTGCGGTCGATGCCGAAACCGCCACGGACGACGTGGCTGGTTTTCTCGCGAACCTGTTCGAGGAAAATCTGGTCGAAATCGCCGGGGAGTTGGGCGGCCCGTTCGGCCCGGTCCACTACGACGGGAGGCCACTCCGGAGCTGAAGGCGAGGGCGTTTCGCGCAGGCGGCTCATGCGGACTTGCACTCGGGGCGGAAACGGTTACATTCTCCGCGATCGTTGGTGACCCGCCCGGCAAAAGCATGGGCGGCCCATTTGCCGTTTCGCATGCCCAAGCAAGGACAATTCCGTGGATCCAGTTGAAGCCAAGTGCAGCCAGCCTGAATCTCGCGGCCGGCAGTTGACTCCGGAGTCCCGGCTGCTCGGTCGGGAAGGCGTGGTGCTGCGCCACGTGGCCGGCGAGCACATGTTGGTTCCCTCCGTGATTCGCGGCGTCGATTTGGAAAGCCTTTTTTTGCTGAATTCCACGGGGGTATACGTTTGGGAGCGCTTGGACGGCCAGCGCCGGATCCGCGATCTGGCCGCGGCCGTCGCCGAGGCTTTTGCCATCGAATCCGCTGCGGCCGTTGCCGACGTAACGGCCTTCCTGGCGGATCTGCTCGCACGCAATTTGGCGGAGTTTGCCGGAGGCAATGGAGCCTGATTGCACGGCGCGGCTGGAGGACGACCGCCTGCTGGCCTTGCGTCGGCGTGCCACGGCCGCCGGCGTGCCCTTGCATGTCTCCCTGGCGTTGACGCATCGCTGCAACCTGCGGTGTCTCCATTGCTATGTTTTGCCGAACGCCGGTGCGTCCGAGTCGGAATTGTCCGCGGACGATTGGCTGGCCTTGGCCCGGGAAGCCGCCGCCGCCGGATGCTTTTCGATGCTGCTGACCGGCGGCGAACCCCTGTTGCGGGACGATTTTGCCGAAATCTATCTCGGCATCCGCCGGTTGGGTATCTATGTCAGCCTCTTTACCAATGCCACCCGGGTGAACCGCCGTGTCGTCGAGACGCTGCAGGCCGCCCCCCCGACCTTGATCGAAGTGAGCCTGTACGGAGCCACGCCGGAAACCTATGGCCGCGTGACGGGTTCTGCCGCGGCCTGCGCCGCCGCCATGCGCGGGATTGCGCTGATGCGGGCGGCCGGCCTGCCCGTTAGGCTCAAAACGGTCCTCATCAAGGAAACGGCCCCCGAATTCGCCGCCATCCGGGCCTTGGCCGCGCCGGGGGAAAAGCCCGTACGCTACGATCCGGCCGTCCATCCGCGGTTCGCCGGCGACGCCGAGATCGAAGAACGCCATGTGCCGCCGGCGGAACTCGCCGAAATGGAATCGCGGACGGTGCCGGAACTGGCCGCGCAGTGGATCAAGCGGCAATCCGAGATGCAACGGCAACCCGAAGCCGACTCGCCATATCTCTATGCCTGCGGGGCCGGACTGCATTCCTGCTACGTGTCGGCCGACGGCATGGTGCAACCTTGTACCAGTACCGTACGCTATGGCGTACGCTATCGGCGCGGGGGGCTGTTGGCGGCCTTCCGGAAAGGACGGGCCGCCTTGCGGGCCAAACGCATGCCCGCGGATTACGAGTGCGCCACCTGCCCGGACCGCTTGTATTGCATGATCTGCCCAGCCATTGCCGACCTAGAATCCGGCAACGAAGCCGGCAAATTCGCCTATGCCTGCCGTTTGGCCCATGAACGAAGCCGGAAAATATCCGGAAAATAAGGCTTTTCTTACCCCGGTGGAATCGGTTAACATGTAAAAAAGGTGGAGGAAGTCATGAAATCAACTCCTAAACAGGACCAAGACTCTCGGCACGCCTACGAGCCGCCGCGCTTAGACATCATCTCCCTGCGGGCCGACGAAGCCATTGCCGCTGCCTGCAAGGACATCGGCGGCCAAGGACGCAACACCGGCGGAACTTGCGACCGCGGCGTTGGCCAATTCACCGGGGCCTGCGAAACGCTGGGCTCCTAGTATCGTTTTTCCGCCCGTATGCCGCCAACCTTGGGCAGGGGGGTGGAATTATCGTTGGCAGGTCTGGCAATCTGGGGGGATGATAGGCTTTTTGCCCCGTTCTCGTTTTGGCCGGCCCATTATCGGCCTTTTCTTTCAACCGGCTCCGCCCGGCCCGTCGACGCTCGTTTTGTGCTTGGATCGCCGGCGCGACGTCCCGCCGAAGCCGGATTCGTCGCCTCCTTCTCCACCAGCGCGGTGCAGTTCGGCACTGTGGGCCCGCGCCGCGTCTATCGGTTTCGCGTTTCCGGCAGTCCGGCCTATCTCATGGCCGAGGCGGCTGAGCATCACGGCCAGATCGAGATGTGGCCGGATGGGGATGGATCCGGCGGCTTGCCGCCATGGTCGCAACCGGTGGATCGGGTCTTGTGCATTGGGGTTTTGGCCCATCGCAGAGCCGTCATCGTCCATTCGTGCGGATGGATTGGCCATGGCCGCGCGCTCTTGTTTCCCGGCGTTTCGGGAGCGGGCAAAACCACCTTGTGCCGGCAATTGCTAGCCTCCGGCCAGGGACAGGTGATTTCCGACGATCGCGTCGTTGTGCGCCACTCGCCCGAAGGTTTCCGCGCCTGGGGCACGCCTTGGCCCGGCGATGCCCGGCAGGCGCTCAATGCGTCCGCCCCCTTGGCGGCCATGTGCTTCATCGAGAAAACGCCCGAACATCGCTTGCGACCGATCCGGCCCACGGACGCCTTTCGGCGCTTGCTCCAAACGGCCGGGGTGCCTTGGTATTCGCCCGCTTTGCGCGACCGCGTTTTGCCCGTGCTGGAAGAGTTGGTTGCCGCGGTGCCGGCGTTTAGCCTGGGTTTTCGCCCGAGCCGCGACGTCGTCGATTGCCTCTTGCCGCTGGTGGGCGGGAGCGTTCCCTGACATGGCCGCCCGCGCTTCCGATGGCCGCGGGAATACTCGGGCTGGCGGCGCGGAGCCGATCCCGCCGGTTGCAATCGATGGGGGATTCTTCTGCGACGTATTGCAGGACTCCTTGGCGCGGGGCGAGGCGGTGCGGTTGCGTGTGCGGGGAACCAGCATGCTGCCATGGCTGGCCGAGAACGAAGCGGTACGCGTTGTGCCGGTGGCCGGCCGCTTTTTGCGCCGGGGGGATATTGCGCTTTTTCGGCGCCAACCGGACCGGTTGATTCTGCACCGGGTCGTTCGCGTGCGGCGGCCGAAAGGTTCGGAATCTCCGGTCTACGATTGTTTGGGCGACGCCAATCATGGCCCGCCGGAAAAGGTTCCGTCCACCGCGGTGATTGGCGTGGTGGCCATGTCGGGATGGGCACGGATCCTGTTTCTTGCCGTGGGGCCCGTCCGCCGGCATGTCAATCGGCTGTGCCGGAAGTGGGGCATCCGTTTGCGCCATGACTGACTTCGCCAACGGGTTTGATGCGCTGCGCAAGATCTGCGCCTGCGTCTTGCGCGGGGAACCGGTGCCGCTTGCGCTCCTCTCCGAGCCCGGGTTTGCGGAACAGGGGTATGCCTTGGCCGAACGGCACCATGTTTTTCCGCTGGTGTACGCGGGACTGGAAGCGTGGAAAAACGCCGGCGCCGCGCCGACCCCCGCGGCGGCCAATGCATGGCACCGGCGCATGCTGGTGCATGCGCGCAAAGCCATCCGGTACGAGCAGGAACTGGCGGCGCTGGCCGCGCGGCTGGCTGCCGCCGGCGTGGAATTCCTGGCGGTCAAAGGTCCGGTGTTGGCGCGCCAGGCCTATCCCGTATCCGTTTGGCGCGGGTACGACGATTTGGATATCCGGGTGCGGTCCAAGGACCTCTTGGCGGTCGTGCGCATTCTGGCAGAGCGCGGGTACAGTCGGTCCGTGCCTCTGGATGCGCGGGGCGCAGCCTGCGCGCGGTGCGCGGGCATCGAAGTCGCCATGGTCAACCAAGATCAAGCCTGTTTCCTTGACGTGGCGCATGGCTGGCGCGCGCTGGCGCCTGGCCGCCGCGCGGCCGACGAGATCTGGGAGGAAGCCGTCACCTTGGAAATTGCCGGCACCCGGGTTCGTGCGCCGCGGCCCGAACATGCGCTGCTCCTGGCGTGTGCGCATGGAGCCCACCACCGCTGGGACCGCCTGGTCTGGGTGGCCGATGTCGCCGGCTTATGGGCCCGGCTTGCGCCGGCGGCGCGAACGGATGCCGGCGCACTCGCGCGGCGTTGGCGGATGGAAACCATGCTGGGCCTCGGGCTCGGGTTGGCGGCGGAGAATCTTGAAGCGACCTTGGATGGCCGCGCCGCGGAACTGTCCGCGGCGCCGCGCGTAAGGTCGTTGGCGCCGCGCGTTCCCTTGGCCCAAGTCGCGCCCGATACGCCGCACGATGAACCGTTGATCGACTGTTTGCGTTTCGAGCACGATGCGCAAGACACCGCTTTCCGGCGGCTGCGAATGAAGGCAAACTGGCTGTGCACTCCGACGCTGGCCGATATCCGGGAAACGCCTTTGCCATCTGCGTTGTATCCCCTGTATGCGTTGATCCGGCCGTTCCGTCTGCTGCGGCATCCGTGGCTGCGCGATTGGCGCAAACTGGCGGGCTGATGAGACTGCAGCCGCGGGAGCGGCTGCGCCTTCCGCAATCAAAAAGTCAGCCCCGCCTGAAGGCCGCCGGGAAGGGCGTAGCGGCCCGGGGCGGCCTTGCGAATCCGCGGGTCGCGGCCAAGAACGGCGCGGACGTAGCCGCTGCCCCGCCGACATTCGGGTTGCACGCGCTGGTTGAAGGTCTCGACCAGTATCCGCAGGGGGGCTTCGCCGGTCGCGGCGAGGATTTCGCCCAACAACTCGGCTCCGTCGCGGCCCGCAAGCCCGGCGCGGCCATCGCGGGTTGCCAGCGTGTCCGGCAAATGCCGCAGCAGCATCGATGTCAGGGGCTCGGCGGAGATTCCGCCCGGCGGCCGGGCGGATTTCGGCAGGCCGGCGGCGATATCCGCGATGGATGCCAAGCCCGGCGCGGCGTTCAGGCGATCGCGCAAGGCTTTTTCGGCACGGTCCAGCAGGTTGGGCGGAAAGGCGCTGAAGAAGCCGCGGTAAACCGCGATGCGACCGGGAACCAGATGGGCGAGCAGCAGGCACGCACCGACCGGAGAGGCCTGGCCCCAGGCGGGATGTTTGTTTTGCGCAAGGACGGCGGCGGTGAGGACGCCGCCCGCCGCGCGCAAAATCTCTGCGGCGGCGCCGTACAGCGGCTCGGCCGCGGCCAGGGGCAACGCTTGGCGCAGCGTGTCGTCGGCGAGGCCAAGAAGTTGGCGGGCGCGTTCGCGGGTGACGCCGAGTTTGAAACCCGTGTCGCCGAGTTTGGCTTCATGGAGCGCGATGGCGGCGGCCGGATCGTCCAAGCCGTAATGCAACTGGACCGCGTCGACGAGCCGCGGCGGCAGGAACAAGGCCAGCCATCCCTTGAAGTTCACGGGCGGCAGGCGGGCTTCTTTGCCGGCGCCTGCCACATAGGCGGCCACCCGCGCCAGCAGGGCGCGGTCGTCGTCGTCGAGCTTGGTTTCGGCGGGCACGGGCTTGCCAAGGTCGGCGAGCTTTTCCGAGCTGTTCGCGCGAAGCACGGCGAGAATGCGCCGGGGCAAACCGCTGGCCTCCAGAGGCGCATCGCGAAAAACCTTGAAACCGGAAAATGCCCTGGCCGAAATCACAGGTTCGGAGCCGTGGAGGAAGCTATCAGGGCTTCGTACTCGGCGGCGGTCAGCAGCTTCTTTTCCAAGACGAGTTCGCGCAGCGTCTTGCCCGTGGCGAGGGCTTCGTGGACCAGCTCG
>JAKLIL010000010.1 GCA_022709625.1 Verrucomicrobiota bacterium | reverse complement strand
CAGTTCGCGAAGTTCCATGTCAACGAGTTCAAGCATTTCCGGGTCATCAACCAGGTCAACTTTGTTCATGAAAACAACGATACGCGGAACGCCTACCTGGCGGGCGAGAAGGATGTGCTCGCGCGTCTGTGGCATTGGGCCGTCAGTTGCAGCGCAAACAACTATAGCACCGTCCATTTGGGCGGCACCCGTGATCATGTTTTTAACGTAGTCGGCGTGACCCGGGCAGTCAACGTGTGCGTAGTGACGCTTTACCGTTTCGTATTCAACGTGCGCCGTATTGATGGTGATACCGCGTTCTTTTTCTTCCGGGGCAGCATCAATGGCAGCGTAGTCCGTCTTCTTAGCCAGACCCTTCTGCGAAAGTACGTAAGTAATGGCAGCCGTCAGCGTTGTTTTGCCGTGGTCTACGTGACCGATCGTGCCAATATTTACGTGCGGCTTGCTGCGAACAAATGTCTCTTTTGCCATTGGTTTGAAAATGTTTTATTCAATTTGTGTGAAATAATATGGAACCGTTGATGGGTTTTGAGCCCACGACCTTTCCGACACAAGTGCCGGACCGCTCTGCCACTGAGCTACAACGCTATTCGCTATTCGAGCTGTTGATGAGATTTGAACTCACGACCTCTTCCTTACCAAGGAAGTGCTCTACCCCTGAGCTACAACAGCAAAATATTTTGTCACCACCTGCCTTTGCAAAGTGCCGACAAAAAAGGAGAGCGGCGGACGAGATTCGAACTCGCGACATTCAGCTTGGAAGGCTGACGCTCTACCAACTGAGCTACTCCCGCACATCTGAAATCTCAACTTTCAGATCTGAAATTTCAAAATAATGGTGCATGGGGTAGGATTTGAACCTACGTAGGGAATTAACCCGTCGGGTTTACAGCCCGATGCCATTGACCGCTCGACCACCCATGCAGTTAACCGTTCTCTTTAATGCTTTCGGCGCTTTTCTAGAGCCAAATAGCAAATTTTCAATATTAGCGAAGAGATTTTCAACTTGCAAGTCCAAAAGCGAGGGTTTTTGCAGAGGAAAATGCGAGCGAAACTACTTAGATGCTGCCCGCGGGTGAAACCGTTCGTAGTTTTTCTTTAATTGTTTGCCGGTAACGTGTGTGTAGATCTGCGTTGTCGAGATGTCCGCGTGGCCGAGCATCTCCTGGATGACCCGCAGCGAGGCGCCGTTGGCCAGCAGATGCGAGGCGAAGGAATGCCGCAGCACGTGGGGCGAGATCCGCTTGCGGATGCCCGCTTGCCGCGCGTAGGCCCGGATTTGCCTCCACAGGGTTATCCGGTTCAAGGACCGCCCCCGCCGGGAAAGGAAGACGGCTGGGCAGGCGCCGCCCCCGCGTCCGGCGTACGCGGGCCGACCGCGCTCCAGCCAGGCGCGCACCGCGTCGATGGCGCGCCGCCCGATGGGCACCACCCGTTCCTTGTCGCCCTTGCCGATGCAGCGCACGTATTCCGCGTCGAAGTGCAGCGAAGACAAGGTCAGGCCGGCCAGTTCGCTGACCCGCAGGCCCGTCGCGTAGAAGGTTTCGAGCACGGCGCGGTCGCGCAGGCCTTTCACGCTGTCCGGCTTCGGCGCGGCCAGCAGCCGGTCCACTTCCGCGATGGACAGGGTCGGCGGGAGGATTTTCCACAGGCGCGGGGAATCCATGGCGTCGGCGACGTTCGTGGCGAGCAGTCCCTCGCCCGCCAGATAACGGAAGAAGACCTTGATGGCCACCAGCCGGCGCGCCAGGGTGGCGGCGACCAAGCCCTTTTGCTTGCCCGCCATCAGAAAATCGAGAATGTCCCGCCGCTGGGTTTCCTGGATGCCCCCGCGCCCGCGGCGCGCCATGAATTCAAGGAAATCCGCGAGATCGCGGCGGTAGGCCAAACGGGTGTTCTGGCTCAGCCCGCGCTCCAAGGTCAGGTGATCCATGAACTGGTCGAGCAGGAAGCGCATGGCGCAGCCCCGGGCCCAAAAGATTCCTAGCGCGAACGCGCGGCCCAAGCCGCCAGCAGGCGGGCGCCGGCCAGCGTGGCCCCCGGGACCCCGTAGGATTCGTCCTTTTCCAGCCAAGCCGTGCCGGCCACGTCCAGATGCGCCCACGGGACGTCCGCGGGGACGAATTGCTTCAGGAACGCCGCGCCGGCAATGGTGCCGGCCGAACCGTCCCCGACGTTCTTCAAATCCCCGAACTGGCCCTTGAGCATCTCGTCGTATTCCGGCCAGAGCGGCAGCGGCCACAGTCGTTCGCCCACGGCCTCGCCCGCCAGCATCAGTTCGGTAACCAGGGCGTCGTCGTTGCCCAGCACGGCCGTGGCTTCGTGGCCCAGCGCGATGATCACGGCACCCGTCAGGGTCGCGACGTCGACGATGGCGGCGGGTTTTTCCTCTGCCGCGAAGGACAGGGCGTCGGCCAGGATCAGGCGCCCTTCCGCATCGGTGTTGAGGATTTCGATGGTTTTGCCGTTGCGGGCCGTCACGATGTCGCCGGGCCGCGCCGCGCCGCCGCCGGGCATGTTTTCCGCCGCGGGAACGTAGGCGATCACGGGCCGATCCAGTTTCAGCCGCGCCGCGAGCAACACCGCCGCCAGCGCGGTCATGCCGCCGCTCTTGTCGAATTTCATCCAGTCCATGTGCTTCGGCGGCTTCAGGCTGATGCCACCCGAATCGAAGGTCACCGCCTTGCCCACGACCACCAGCGGCTTCCGGCGGCTGCCCCGCCGGCCCGCGTAGGCCAAGCGAATCAGGCAACCCGGCCGGCGGCTGCCCTGCGCCACCGCCAACAACGCGCCGCACCGCTCCCGCTTCAAGGCCGCCATGTCCCACACGCGGCAGGGTAGGCCTGCTTGCCGCGCCAGCCTCTTGGCGTGCGCCGCCAGTTCCATCGGCCCCAGTTCGTTCGCCGGTCGGTTGGCGAGATCGCGCACCGCGGCGAGCGTTTCGCCGGCGATGGCCGACCGTCGTACGGCGGCGCGCACCGCCGGCGTGGCCAGCGTGGCCCCGAGCCAACGGAATTCGAAACCGCGCGCGCGCTTCTTCGACTTGAAATCCTCGAACGCATACGCCCCCGCGGCGAGTCCCGCCGCCGCCAGTTCCGCCAGCTCGGCCGGGGCCATGGGGAAGTCCGTTTTTTCCGGCCATGCAAACGCCGCGGACGCCACGGCGTCCGCCTTGGCCAAGGCGCGGCCCGCCGCCGCCCAGGCCCGCCGCCACCGCGCCGCGTGGAATTCCCGCGGAGTGCCGATGCCCACCAGCAGCACGGGGTTTGCCACGCCCGGCGGCCAAGCCGTCGTTGCCGGCGCGCCCTCGAATTTCGCCGCCGCAAGCCACGCCGCCAGCGCGCGCCGTTCGCCGATGGGCCACGCCGGCGGCGCCAGCAGGCGGCCGCCCTGCACCAGGGCCACGCGCGCCTGCGCCGGCCCGGCGCCCCACGCGAACCGAAGCCTACTTTTCATCGCCGCCGCATTCCGGAGCCAGTTTTTTCCGCGCCTCTTCGTTGGCGGGCAGATCGTTCACCGCGAAGCCCGCGTTGCGCACGGCCACTTCGATGTTGCGCCGCCCCAGCCGGACGTTGTCGTACTTTACCCACGCGGTTTGCGCCGCCGGGTCGAGGCGCACGTCGAGGATCGCCCCCTCCCCGAGCCGCCCCACGGCGGACTGAACCAGTTGCCCGCAGGCGTCGGTCTTCATCGCGGGGATTTTCAGTTCGATGGTCGAAACCGTGTTGCGGAAACAGCCCGCGCCCGCCGCGACCAGCGCCGCCAGCACGAGTTGTCCGATGATCTTCCTGTCCATGCCTCGCCTCCGATGGTTGTGGCGACTATTCCACCCCGCCGCCACCCTGTCAACGCCCGCGCCGCGCGGCCCAAAAACGGCCGGCCGCCTCACTCGCGGTCCAGCGCGAGTTGCCGGTCGAGCAGTTCGACGGCCAGCCGCGCGCGCGCCGCCAATTCCGGATGCGCGGCCGCGCCGGGCTCCTCCGCCAAGGCCGCGTAGAGTTCGCGGGCCTCCGCGCGGCGCCCTTGCCGCAGGACGGCCAGCGCCAGATTCATGCGCGCGTTGGGCGTGTCCGGCGCCTCGGCAAGCATGGCGCGATAGGCCGCCTCGGCTTCGGCCGCGTGGCCCAGGTGCATCCATTCGCCCGCCAGCCGATAGCGGAAGTACGTGGCGTCGCCGCGCCGCGCGGCTTGGCGGTACCGCGCGGCTGCGCGGTCGTGCTTGCCTTCCGCGCACGCCTGCCGGGCCTGCCGTTCCAGTTCGCCGGTGCCGATGGCCAGCGGTTTTTCGCGCTGGAGGATCCACCACCCCAGCAACGCCACGACCAGCGCGAGCGCGGCCGCCGCGAGGCCGCGCGCCAGGCCGCGCCCATGCGCGTCCACCCACCGCGCCAAACGGGGCATGCCGTGCACGTGGGGCGCGCGCAAGGCCTCGGCGCCCAGCGTCAAGACGGTCCAGGCCGCCTGTTCCGCCGGCGCGGCCGTGGCCGGTAGGGGGGTCTGGCGCAGCCGCGCCACCACGCTTTTATGCGGCGTCCGCAGCAGCAGGGCGAAAAAGAGCGCGCGCGCCCGCAGCGGCCACGCCGCATAGTTCGCGGTTGCCGCGCGGGGCCGCAACCCTTCGACCATCGCGTCCGTCCGCCCTTCCCACACGAGGGGAAACAAGCCGCAGGGCGAATCGTCCGGCACGCTGGCCCGACCGGCGTCGCGGCGATGGAACGCGGAGGACTCCTCGTCCCAGAGGTCGTCCGCAAGCCAGCCGTCGAGTTCGCGCCGTTCGCCTTCGGCCTCGTCGAGCGCGCGGTCGAACCCGGTTTGACCGGCCGCCAGCCGGCCGAAGGCGGCCGCTTCGTTCGCCAACAGCACCGCCAGATCCACGGTGAACCGACCCGGGGCAAATTCGCCGGGAAACAACGCCGCCGCCGGCGCCGGCCATTGCGGCAGGCCCGTGCCCGCGGCATCGTAGCCGTCGAATTGCCGTTCGGCCAGCCGCGCCAGAGCCGGCAGGACGCGGGCCACGAACGATTGCCGATCCGGCAGGACCGCGGCGATGCGTTCCGCCCATTGGCAGGCGATGGGACAAGGCGGGTGGAGTTGGCCGGCGTCGTCCACCGACGCCAGCCACGCTTCCAGCAAGCGCGCCGCGGTTTCGGGAGCGGCCAAGGTCCACGCGGCGACGACTTCCGGAAGGGCATCGCCCGCGGCCGCCGCAGCCGTCGGCAGCCGGGCCAGCGCATCCGCCGCCGCCCGCGCCATTCCGGGCGGGAGGGCATCCAGCCAGACCTGGCCAGGCGATCCGGATTGAGGCGCTTCGCCGTTGACATCCATGCGCTGACAATAGTCGCCCGGCCGCCGCGCCGACAAATGAAAAAGTTGCGTCTGCGTCTGGCCGCCGCTACACTGCGGCGCATGAAAATGTCTTCGGCGGCCTGGTTCGTGCTGCTCGTGCTGGCAACCGCGGCGGCGGCGGGCGAAACGCGCATGCAGGTGATCGCCGGCTCCGCACCCGTCTACGCGCGTCCCGACGGTGCCGCCGCCAGCGTCGGCACCGTGGCTTCCGGCCAAATCCTCTTCGTGGCCCGCACCGAAGGCGAATGGGCCGCCATCTCGCCGCCGGAAAGCATCGACCTTTGGCTCAACAAGGATTTCATCGAAGGCAATCGCGTCATTGCCAAAAGCATCCAGGTGCGTGCCGGCCCCGGCATCCAGTACGACGTCGTCGGCACCCTCGAGCGCGGCGCCCCCGTCATGCCGCGGGGCGAAGAAGGCGACTGGTGCAAGATCGCGCCGCCTTCTTCGGCAACCCTCTGGGTCAAGCTAAGCGCCCTGTCCGAAGTTGTCGTGCGAACCGAGCCCGTCAAGGCAGTGGCCATGGCGGCCGCTCCCGCTCCGTCCGCGGCGTCTCCCCCCCCGTCTGAACCTTCGGCGGCATCCGCGCCTCCGGCGGCAGTCGCGCCGCCAATAGCGCCCGTGGTTCCGGCTCCCGCGCCAACGCCGCCGGAAGTTCAACCAACTCCCGCAGCGGCCCCCTCCGCCACCGCCAAGATCGCCCCGTCCACGCCGGAAAAAGCGGCGCCGCCTGCGCCGCCCGAGCCCCGGCTGTCCTCACCCGCCCCGCTCGCGCCGATCCCGGGAGCGGCAACGCCGCGGCCGGTCGCCGAACCCGTGCCCATCCCGGCAGCGACGGCCACCCCGTCCGCACCGCGACACGTTGCGACCGTCCCCAGCGCACCGGTTCCGTCCAAACTCCCGCCGCCGAAACCCGGCGGCGACGTTCGTCCTGCCGCCGCAACTACCGTCGCCCCCGCGGCACCGTCGCCGGCCGTAGCCAAACCGACCATGGCGCGGCCCGCCGGCACGACGCCCACCGCAACGGCCGAACCTGCTGCCCCGCCGCCCGCCCGGCGGCCCCCCGCCATGCCGGCCGTCACCAAGGCCGTGCCCGCCCCCGCCAGCGCCGTCGTGGCGCAAAAGCCCAAGGACGCCGGCATCAAGGTCGCTCAGACCCTCGTGGACGAACTCGATCTGGCCGATCTGCCCGGCCAAGGCAAACCCGTGCAGGTCGAGGGCGAATTGCGCAACGCGCCTTTCATGACCGCCTCGCCTTCGCGCTACCGGCTCGTGGACGAAGACGAAGACGGCATGATCGAGATGGTTTGCCACGTCCACGGCGACTCCGGCGTCCTGCGCGACCACATCGGCAAGCAAGTCTCCATCCGCGGCCGCGAATACTGGGTCGAAGAGAGCGACATGCCCGTCGTCGTCGTCGGCCAAATCGTGCCGTTGGCGCCCGCCAACGAAACGGTGGCGTACTGATGGCCCGCGCCGCGCCCGATACCCCGCCTGTCCGTCCAACGCTTGGGCTGCTCGGCGGCACCTTCAACCCCGTGCATGCAGGCCATTTGTCCATCGCCCGCGCAGCCCTGCGGACCTTTGGGTTGGACGCCGTCTGGTTCATCCCCTGTTCCAACCCGCCCCACAAGCCCGCGGCCGGCCTGGCCTCGAACGCCGACCGCCTCGCCATGATTCGCCTCGCCATCGCCGACGAACCGCGTTTCGCCGCCCTCCCCATCGAGTTCGACCGCCCCGGCAAGTCCTACACCATCGACACCGTCCTCGCCCTCCGCGCGCTCCATCCCGACAAGGATTTCGTGTTCATCGTCGGCGCCGACACGCTGCCGGAAATCCACACCTGGCATCGGCCTCTGGAACTGTTGCCGCTCATCCGCATCGTCAGCCTGGCCCGTCCCGGCCACGCTCCGACCCCCGCCGAACTGCACCTCCCGCCCCCGTGGCCCGCAACACTGCTCGCCGATCTCCGCCCCGGCCAACCGCTCGACGTCTCGTCCCGCGACGTCCGCGCCGGCATTGCCGCCGGCCGGCCCGTCCCCCTTGTCCCCAAACCCGTCATGCGCTACATTCAGGAGCACAACCTATACCGATGAAGAAACCGAAATCGCCCGCCCCGAAGAAAACCGCAAAAAAACCCGTTGCGAAAAAAACGGCCCGCGCCAAGACCGGCCGCGGCGATGCCCAGCGCGCCCGCATCGCCAAAGTCCGCGCCATCCTCGACGCCAAGAAAGGCGAAAACATCGTCGTCCTGCACATCGCCAAGGTGTCGGGCATCACCGACTACCTGGTTCTCTGCACGGGCCTGAACGCCCCGCACCTGCGCGCGCTCGCCGACGACCTCGCCAAGCGCCTGCGCCAGGAAACGCCCCCGCTGGCCGCCCATCGCCGCGCCGGTTCCGTGGCCAGCGAATGGATCGTGCTCGACTACCTCGATTTCGTCGTCCATCTCTTCACGCCCTCCATGCGCGCCTACTACGCGCTGGAGCAACTGTGGAAGGACGCGCCCACCGTCAAGCCCTAGCGGGCGAATACCCGCGGAGCCTGTCCGCAACGCGTCCACCCGGCCCATGATTCCCAAGATCATCCATCGCTGCTGGTTCGGCTCCGCGCCCATGAGCCCCCTGATCCGGAAGTGCGAGGAATCGCTGCATCGCTTCGCCGCCGGCTACGAGCTGCGCCTCTGGACCGACGCCGATTGTCCCGACCTGCCGTTCGCCGCCGAATGCCGCCGCTGGCGGAAATGGGCGCTGCTCTCGGACTACGTGCGCCTGCACGCCCTCCTGCACCACGGCGGCATCTACTTGGATACCGACGTCGAAGTCCTGCGCCCCTTCGACGACCTGCTCGGCCAAGCCTGCTTCGTCGGGCTGGAACACGACGACCTCAACCACCGCTGCATCGGCAATGCGGTCCTCGCGGCCGAACCCGGGCAGGTCTTCATCCGCGAATGCCACGACATGTTCCGCTGGTCCCTCGCCAGCCGCGTCAAGCCGTTCTACGGCGTCAAAATCGGCAACGTCGTCCTGTTCCGCCGCGGCCTGTGCCGCTACGGCACGCAACGGATCGGCGACGTGCGGATCTATTCCCGCGAAGTGCTTTTTCCCCATCCGCGGCGCCCCGTGGGCGACGCCTATTGCATCCACCATCTGGAAGGCAGCTGGCATCGCCGCCGCGGCTGGCGGCAAACCGCGGCCAGCCTGGCGTACCGCACCGCCCGAACCGCCGGCTTGGCCCGGCGCTGGCTGTTCGACCCCGGCACCATGCGAGCCTGGCGGGTGTCCATGCCGCGCCGCTGGGACCCGGCGGCCTTTGCCCGCCAGTTGGCAGCCAATCGACGCGGCGAAACCGCCCGGGAAACCCCACGGCCGGCGGCCAGCATCTGAGTTGGCATCCATGCCCGGAACGTTCGTCGCCACCTCGCGCGGCACGCTTGCCAAACGGACTGGCGGCGCGTAACCATATCCAGCGAAAGGCCGCCTCCGACCCATGAATCTGAACGACGCGCGTTTGACGGGTTTCTTCCGCAACCTGATCCACCAAGCGATCCATTCCGCCATCTGGGCGGCGTTCTGGAAGATGCCCCTGCCCCTCATCCTGGGCATCTTGGCCGTCTTGATCGGCGTGGTCGTTTTCTTCCACCTGTACTAGCCGGCGCGGTTCCCTTCGGCATGGCGTCTTGTCGGCTCCAGCACGGGTTCCGCACCTACGTCCTCGTCTCGTCCGACGGACGCACGCGCGCGGAAATCGTGCCGGAATTGGGCGGAATCGTCTCGTCGCTGACCTTGCCGGGACCGGCGGGGCCGCGCGAATGCCTGTTCCGGCAGCCGTGGTTTTGGGATTCCGCAACGGAGGAAACCCGCGGCGGCATTCCGTTGCTTTTTCCCGTGTGCGGCCGGCTTGAAAAGGATGGCGAATCGGACGCCTACGCGATCGATGGCCGCCGGTTTCGCCTGCCCATCCACGGCTTTGCCATGCGCATGCCGTGGAGCGTCGCGGAGGATTCCGCCGCCGACACGTTGCGCTTGCGGATTGAGGATTCCGAAGCCACGCGCCGACAGTATCCATTCTCTTTCCGGCTGGAGTTGCGCTTCACGGCGGCGAATGCCGGGTTGTGCTGCGCGCTGACCGTCGCCAATGCCGGGGACCGGCCCATGCCGTATTATGCCGGTTTCCATCCCTACTTCGCGACCCCGCCGGGCGGCGGCAAGGCGCAAACGCGCTACCGCGCCTCCGCCCGGGCCCGCCTGCTCTACAACGATGCCAAAACCCACGTGGTGGGTTTCGCCGCCCCGCCGGATTTCCCGCTTTCGGCCGCCGCCGACGTCAACGCGCTGTTGCTGGAGACGGCCGAAGACAACGCGACGGTCCTGCGGTTCCCCGATGGTTTTGCCATTCGCACCGGCGCCTCGGCGCTGTTTCGCTACCGCCAACTCTACACCTTGCCGGACCAACCGTTCTTCTGCGACGAGCCGTGGATGGCCCCGCCCGGATCCTTCCGCCGCGCCGGCGCGGCCCGGATTCTGTCTCCGGGCCAGTCGGAATCCGCCGAGCTGCACATCGCAGCCAACGCCGGTTGACGCCGGACCCTAGGGCTTCACGAACAAGTCCGGCCGGTCGGCGTCGCCGTCGGCCGTGAGGCGCCACGTTTGGCCGTCGCCGACCCGTTGCGCGTAGACGTCGCGGCGATCGCCTTCGGACACGACCACGATCCAATCCGGATGGTTGGACCATTTCTGGTTGTCGAATTTCAGTCCGGCCGGGGCGCGCAGTTCGCCGCGTTCCGCGCCGGTGCGGCTGTCGCGCAAGGCCAGCCGCTCATGGCCATCGAGGTTGACGGTGACGAGGCGGTCGTCGGGCGACAGGCTGGCCGAACAGCCCCGGCCGATTTCGGTCGCCGTCCCGGCGGGCAGATCGAAGCGCTGGACGCGGTAGCCGAACGCCTTCACCGTCGCCACGAGGAAATCGCCCGACGACGCGACGTCCAACTCGTAGAACCGCGGACCGGACAAAACGGTCGTGGTCGTGCCATCGCCGAGCGCGACGGCGCGGATCTCTTTGCCGTCGGTGAACAGGATGCGCCGGCCGGCGGGATGGAACGCCAGGGCGCGGGGCTGGGCGGCCTCGGCGAGGCGCGTCTCGGAGCCGTCCGAATAGAGCATGATCTGGCGGCCGCGCAGGAACGCGAAGGACTGGCCGTCGGGCGCCCAGCGCGGATAGGTTCCGTTCGCGACCAGACGCGTGGCCTGATTGTCCCCCAGCACGCGCAGATGGATGCCGTCCGGGCGCTGGTACAGGAGGCGGGCGCCCTGTAATTCCGGCGACAGAACCGGGGCCAAGGGCGGTTCCGCAACGCGCGTGCAACCGCCGCCGGCGCCGATCGCCGCCAGCGCCAGCAAGATGGGTTTGGCCACTGAATTAAGCATTGTTTCGCGTCTTTTGGAATGGTACGACGAGGCCATGCCTGTGGATCACGCACGCTGGAAATCGCTTGTTTATATCGGCTTCAGTTTGGCGCTGTCAATCGGCACCTTTGCGTATCTGTTTACCCACGTCACCCTGCGGCAGGTGGCGGATTTGATCCTCGCCATCGACCGACCGCTGGTCGGGCTGTTCGTCGCCCTTTCCTTGACGCTGCAACTCCTGCGCACCCTGCGCTACCGCGTGGTCTTGAAATCGGTCGGCGAACACCCTGGGTTTCTGCGCTTGTTTCTCGTGGTGCTGGTGCGGGGGCTGTGCGTGGACCTGCTGCCGGCCCGCCTCGGCGAATTGGTGTACATCTATTTGCTGCGGGCAAAACTCGGAGTGGAACTGGGCGCGGCCACGGCCAGTTTCGCCTTGGCTTTCCTGTTCGATTTGATGGCGCTGGCGCCGTTGCTGCTGGTGGCCCTGGTTTTGGTAGGTTCCGGGCTGGAGTTCTCGCCGGCGGTCTTGGTAGGCGCGGCCGCCGTCCTGCTGGCAGCGGCGGCGTTCGCCATATCCGTCCTGCCGCTGGCGTTCCGGATCGGCTTCGCGGCCTGTGCGCGCCTGCCGGCGCGGCTGGCGCGTTTCCGCCGCTGGTCCCGGCGTTTCATGGCGGCCACGCACCGGCAAATCCGCCGGGCCCAGGCCCGCGGCGTTTATGTTCCGGTCTTTGGCTTGTCGGTAGGCGTGCGGTTGTTGAAATACGCCGCGCTCTACGTCCTGCTGGCGGCGATGTTGCGGCCGCTGGGCTACGGCTGGGCGGATTGGCCTTTTCCCAAGGTCTTTCTGGGGTTGTGCGCCTCGGAAATGGCGGCCAGTTTGCCGATCTCCGGCATAGGCGGCTTCGGGGCCTACGAGGGCGCCTGGTCGCTGGTATTCATCCTGCTCGGTTTTCCCGAGGTGCTGGCGAAAGCCACCAGCATTTCGCACCACGTTTTCACCCAAATCTACGCGGCTCTTATCGGCGTCTCTGCGGTGGTGGCGTTGCTGGCGCTGCCGGGCGCGCGGCGCCGCAACGGCGAATCCGGCCGCAAAGCTTGAAATACCGGCCAGTTCCGCTACTTTCTCCAAGGTCGCACAATGGATTCTGCTGCCGCCCAACTGAACGTGGATGTGCTGATCGTCGGCGCCGGCCCGGCCGGGTTGGCCTGCGCCATCCGCCTGGCGCGCGAATCGAAAGGCGCCCGCACCATCCTCGTGCTGGAAAAATCCGCGCACGCCGGCGGGCATCTGCTCTCCGGCGCCGTGATGCGCCCGGACCCTTTGAAACAATTGCTCTCGCCGGAGGAGTTCGCGGCTTTGCCATGGGGTCCCGTCGTGGCGCGCGACACGTTCCATGCGCTGACGCCGCGCCAGGCCTTCCGTCTGCCGTTCGTGCCGCCCAAAATGCGCATGCGGGGCCTCCCGCTGGTATCGGCCTCGCTTCTCGGCCACGCCTTGGCGAAAATCGCCACCGGCCTCGGCGTGGAAATCCTCGCGGCCCAAACCGCCGACGCCCTCGTCTGGAACGGCGACCGCGTCGCCGGCGTCGCCTCGCAGGGCGAGACCATCCTGGCGGAAACCACGGTGCTGGCGGAAGGACCCGCCGGCCTGCTAACCCGCGACTTATTGCGCCGCCATCCCGGGTTGCGCGGAAAGAACCTTCAGACCTACGCCCTCGGCATCAAGGAAGTCGTCGAAGTTCCGGCCGTTCCGGAAACCATCGGCCACGTGGCGCACACGTTCGGCTATCCGCTGGGACTGGACGTGTACGGCGGGGGCTTCCTCTACCGTTTCGACGCCGCGCACGTGGCGCTGGGCCTGGCCGTGGCGCTCGACTACGTGGATCCGGCCCTGCACGCGCATGAACTCTTCCGCCGGTGGAAACGGCATCCGTTCGTGCAACGCGCCATCGCGGGCGGCAAAACCATCGCCTACGGCGCGCGCCTCGTGCCCGAAGGCGGCTGGCATTCCCTCGCCAACCTCGCGGCGCCGGGCGCCTTCGTCGTCGGCGACGCCGCGGGACTCGTCGACACGATGGAACTCAAAGGCCTGCATCTCGCGGTGGAATCCGGCCTGGCCGCCGCCGAGGCCATCCTGCGCGGAGAAGCGCCGAAGCCGGAAGACCTGCCCTCGTTGTCCGGCCTGCGCCGCACGGCGAACTACCG
>JAKLIL010000001.1 GCA_022709625.1 Verrucomicrobiota bacterium | reverse complement strand
CGGCTTCGGAAATGCCGTGGATCCGGAAGTAGGAGCTGCCGGCGTGGATGAAGGCGATGTTGGCGTCGTTGACCTCCATCTCCGCTTCGTCCACGCTCAGTTCGCGGAACACCCCGAAGATCCGCTTGGCGGGAAGGGTCGTGGCGCCGGGTTCCAGGACCTCGGCTGGCAGCGTGGCGCGCACGGTCAGGGCCATGTCGGTCGCGGTGAGTTCGAGCTGCTTGCCCTCGGCCTTGAACAGGACGTTGGAAAGGACCGGCAAGGCGTTGCGCGGATTGATCACCGATTGGACCTTTTGGAGGCAATCGATGATGGGGTCTTTGTTGACTTTGATTTTCATTCCGCCGACTCCTGTTGCTGGGATTTCAATCTATAAAGAAATAAATCCGTATCAGTATGTCCTGTGGGTTGTGTGAACATCAAGCCCAGAATCGCCCCACAGGCCCTGAAACCGGTTTTTCGACTGTCGAAAACCACCCCCCACCCCTGTGGGTCCGCCCCCCGTATCCGGACATGCCCACAACTTCCGCCGGTTTTCCACAGGCGCTCCTGGGGTTGCCACGGCGTTATGCACGTTTCCCGCCGGCAAACGGCCCCGCACTGGAACGGCGAGGGTCGGGCATCGGCGCCGCATCGCTAGGCCGGGGCGGTGGCTCCGCCCAGGCGCTGCTGCAGCGAGAGGATGGTTTGCCGCAGGTTCGGGTCCGTCTTCATTTTCCCGCCGACGGTGCGGTGGGCGTGGATGACGGTCGCGTGGTTCCGGCCAAACGAATTCCCGATCGCCGGCAGGGACTGGTCGGTCATTTCCCGGCAGAGGTACATCGCCACCTGCCGCGGGAACGCGATGTTCTGCGGGCGCTGCTTGCTGGTCATGTCGCCCAGGCGGATGTCGTAGTATTCCGCGACCATCCGCTGGATGCCCTCGATGGTCAGGGCGTTTTGGTTTTCCTGTTCGATGGTGTCGCGCAGAAGGTATTCCAGCGATTCCGCCGTCAGCGGCTTGCGGGTCAGGGAGGCGTACGACGCCGCGCGCAGGAGGGCGCCTTCGAGCTTGCGGATGTTGGACTTCACGTGCTGGGCGATGAAAAACAGCGCGGGATCTTCCAGCTGCAGCCGGAGTTCCTCGCGTTTCCGCCGCAGGATCGCCACCCGGGTCTCGAGGTCCACCATCTCCATTTCCGTCACCAGCCCCCATTCGAAGCGCGACACGAGGCGCTTCTGCAGGTTGGCGATTTCGCCGATGGGCCGGTCGCTCGTCATCACGATCTGCTTCTGGTTTTGGTGGAGCGAATTGAAGGTGTGGAAGAATTCCTCCTGGATGCCTTCCTTGCTGGCGAGGAAATGGACGTCGTCGATCAGGAGCAGGTCGATGTGGCGGTATTTTTTCCGGAAGCCCGAAATTTCGTGCTGCTGGACTGCCTGGATGAACTCGTTGGTGAAGGTTTCGCAAGTGGTGTAGCACACCGTCCCCTTGCCCCGCTGGAGAAGCGCCTGGCCCATCGCCTGGATCAGGTGCGTCTTCCCCAGCCCCGTGCCGCCGTGGATGAACAGCGGGTTGTAGGCGCGTCCCGGCGAATCCACCACCGCCAGCGCCGCCGCGTGCGCGAACGTGTTCGAGGGTCCGACCACGAAGTTGTCGAACGTGTGCCGCGGATTGAGCGCCGCCCCCGCGTTGTACGATTTCACGATCCGGGCTTTCGCCGGCTTTTCCTTTTCCTCCCCCGCCTTGTCCGTGGTTTCCGCGGCTTGCCGCGAGCCGTCCACCATGAAGACGATGGCGAGATGGTCCAGGTCCGAAATCCCCAGCGCCTTGCGGATCAGCGGCAGGTAGTGCTCTTCCAGCCAGTCCTGGTAGAATCCGTTCGGCACCGTCAACGTCAATTGGCCGGCCTTGTCGTCGCCCGTCGCCGCGATCACGCCGATCCAGCGATTGTAGATGTCCGCGGAAATCGCGGACGAGAGGTATTCGCAGGCTTTCGCCCAAATCTGCTTCGCCTTGTTCGCTTCCACCGAAAGATCCTCTTCCTGCCTCGACCTGCCACTCTCGCATGGCGGGCACGCCGGCACAATTCAAATTTCTCCGTCCGCAACCCACCCGCCGACATCCATTCGGACTCGGCAGACAGGGGCTTCCGACCACTTATCCACAACTTGTGAACAACCGCTTTCCGGTCTTCAGCCCCGAAAACGGTCCCGACCCTAGTGGCCCATCCGCGAATGGACAAGCCCCAACCTCGCTGGAATCCCGTTTTTTCTGATGGACAACCAGATATGGGATGGATGATTTCAGCCATGTCAATACGTGGTGGGCCCCTGTTTTTGCGGAAAACGGATTTTTCGGCACTTGACAGGCGTTTTTGGCATTGAAAATGCCCGAAAATCCGCGGAAAATCTGCCAATCAACAACCCCGGATCGGCTCGAAAGCCAGTAAAATATGAAGAAATCAACAGCACCCCGCATTCTAGCGGCCACAGGCTTGGAGGAAAACGACGTCCGCTATGCCACGGGGCTCGCGGCGGCCGATCCCTTCCTGCTGCTGGTGCATGGTGCGCGTCTCCATTTGGCGGTGTCCGCATTGGAGGCCGCGCGGGCGCGCCGGACATGCCCCGCCGCGGTCCTGCATACGCCGGCCGAACTCTTCGCGCACGCTCCGCCCGGCCCGCGTGGCTTGGGCGCCCAGGCGCTGGCGCTCGCGCGCCGGCTGGGTTTGCGCACCGTGCGGGCCGGCCCGTATTTTCCGCTGGGCATCGCCCGCGCGCTCGAACGGGGCGGCGTACGGGTCCGGCTGGCGGAGCAACCCGCTTTTCCGCGGCGCGCCGTGAAAACCGCGCGCGAAATCGCGTGCCTCGCCAAAGCGCAGCGCGCCGCCGTCGCCGCCATGCGTGCCGCCATCCAGGCCATCCGCGCCGCGAAAATATCTGCGCCGGGCCGCCTGCTGCGCGGAGGAAAACTTCTCACCTCCGAAATCCTCAAGGACCTCATCGAGCAAACCCTGCGGGCACACGGCTGTTCCGCCGTCGATACCATCGTGGCCGTCGGCCCGCAAGGCGCGCGGCCCCACGACGCCGGCCACGGGCCGCTCCGCGCCGGCGTGCCCATCGTGATCGATATTTTCCCGCGCGACAAGGACACGGGCTATTGGGGCGACATCACGCGCACGGTGGTGCGCGGGCGCGCCCCCGCCCGGATTCGCCGCCTGTATCGCGCCGTCCTCGGCGCCCAGCGGCTGGCGCTGGCCATGATCCGCCCGGGCGTGGCCGGCCGTTCCGTCCAGGCCGCCGTCGAGACGTATTTCCGCGATGCCGGCTACGAAACGCGCTGGACGCCGCCCGGGCGCGAGCGCGGCTTCATCCACAGCCTCGGCCACGGCATCGGCCTCGACGTGCACGAATCGCCGGGCCTGCGCCGCGAACCCGGCCGGCTGCGCGCCGGCAACGTCGTCACCGTCGAGCCGGGCCTGTATCTGCCCGGCGTGGGCGGCGTGCGCCTCGAAGACGTCGTGGCCGTCACCCCCGCCGGCTACAAAATCCTCGCCAGCTTCCCGAAAACGTTGGAAGTATAGGCGGGATGAAAAAAACACTCGGATCCCTGGCGTTCCTGCTGGTCGTGGGCCTGGCGGCCGGCTGGATCTATCTGCGGCGGTCCGAGTACAGCCTCCTGTATCTGCCCGCGCCCGACATTGCGGTCACCCCCGCCCATTTCCAACTGCGGTACCAGGACGTGCAATTCCTCTCGGCCGACGGCACGTCCCTGACCGGGTGGTGGATTCCCGCCAATCGGCCGCGCGGCACCGTCGTGTTCTGCCACGGCAACGGCAGCAACGTCGGCGGCAGCGCGCATCTGGCGCCGGAATTCGTCAAGCGCGGCTTCAATCTGCTCCTGTGGGATTACCGCGGCTATGGCCGCAGCGAAGGCCGTCCGTCCGAAAAGGGCTTCTACGCCGATGCCCGCGCGGCGTTCGAGGCCGCCGAGGCCATGAGCCGCAAACTGCCCATCCTGGCGTTTGGCCATTCCCTGGGCGGGGCCGTAGCCATCCAGTTGGCCAAGGATCGGCCGGTTGCCGCGCTGATCGTGCAGGGCGCCTTTGCCTCCGCCGCCGACATGGCCCGGCGGCTGTACCCCAACCTGCCGATCGACCGGCTGCTGTCCGTTTCCTACGATGCCGCCAAAACGTCCGCCGAACTCAAGGACCTGCCCAAACTGTTCGGCCACAGCCCGACCGACGAAGTCATTCCTTTCCAGAGCGGCCGCATCCTCCATGCCGCGGCCGCGGAGCCCAAGCGGTTCGTCCTGTTGGCGGGCCCGCACGACGACAATTCCTGGTTTGTTCCCGGCGGCGCCGGCAACGCCGAACTCGAGGAATTTCTGGCGGCCTTCAAGCCGTGATGGCCGCACGGACCGCCGCCGCTTCAGGCCTGCGGCGTTTTGATTCGGGTTCCGCGGTTGGCCGGCGCGCGCCTACGGCAGCGCGGCGGCGAGCGCGAGCAGCGTGTAGGCCGTGACGAGATTGGGATCGGCTTCCCACCACCGGTTGTTCTCGTTGACCCAGAATCCGTCCGGCTTCTGCAACCCAATTAGCTTGCGTGCGACTTCCTCGCGCCAGACCACCGTGCGGCCGTCGGGCAGCATCAGCGTGTCGTTGCCCGCCGCCGCCAGGCACTTGGTCAGGACGTTGAAAAAGTAGTACAGGCCTTCCGCGCCCATGCCGGGATTCTCCTCGAGCGTCCAGTGGCGGCGGGCCCAATCTTGCGCGGCCTGCACGCGCCCGTCCTGGGCGTCCACCTGCGCGTAGACCAGCGACAGCAGGCCGGCATAGGTCATGCTGCCGTACGAGCGCAGCGTCACCTTCCCCTCCGCGTTCGTGACGGACGCGCCGGCGCCCGGCGAATAGGCAAAGCCCCCGCGGTTGTCCGCGTCCGCGCTGACCCATGAGTTCGTGTTGACCCCCGGGAGATTTTGAACCTGCGCCAGGAATTCCTGGACGGCCGACCAGTCGAGATCGGCCTTGGCTTCGCCGGCGGCGCGCAAATCCTCGACGTCCTGGGTGAGCCGCATCGCTTCGTAGGCCATGTAGGAATTGGACAGATCCGTATAGGGCCGGCCTTGGTCCGCGTCGTAGCCCATGCCGCCGCGGTACGCATCCGGCCCGAGATACTGCATTTTCGCCAGATAGGCCCGTGCGTTTTGCACCACGGGCACCAGTTCGGGCCGGCCCAGCGCGTGCAGCGCCGTCATGCAGACCGCCGTGTTGTAGTTGGCCAGCCCTCCGCCCTTGCGCTGCATCGCCGGCGAGCGCCAAATCGAGCCGTTTTCCTGAACGCTGGTCAGGACGAACACCAGCGCGCGGTTGATCGCGGCTTGGTAGGCGGCGGGATCGGTTTTCTGCAGCGCCCACATCGCGAGCCCCGTCAGCGCGGGCGAATCCGCCAGCGCCCAATGGCCGTCCGGCTGCTGCTGGGCCGCCAGCCAAGCCGCGCCTTTGGCCATCGCGGCGCGCGTTTCCGCCTGCAGTTCCGCCGGCAAGCCCGCCTGCGCCGCGCCTGCGAACAACGCCCCCGCCACGATCCCGAGCAGACTCTTTTTCATCCCGCTTTTCCTTTCTAAAAAATTCGAGTTTCCATCTCTGGTCGGGACGGAGCCCGACCCTTCGGAACGGCCGTAGTCGCCTGATTCCGCAACCGGAGGGGCGACCTCCGTGTCGCCCGAGAAGTATGCCAATTCTGCTTTTATAAACGCCGCCGGCCCGCCCCGGGTTCAAGGTTTCGTCCCGTCCCGTGCGTCGGTGCCAAATACGTTGCTTTTGCGCGCAACCGGGTCAACAATGCCGCCTTATGTCCGCCGGCGTCCAGCCTGAAAAAGACGATTTTGCCTTGATGGCCTTGGTGCGGGCAGAACGCGAAGAGGCCTTCCGGGCATTGGTTCTCCGCCATCAGCGGCCGCTCCTGAACTATTTCGTCCGGCTGGGCGCTTCTTCCCATGGCGAAGATCTCGCCCAGGAAACGTTTCTGCGCCTATGGAACTATCGCAAAAAATACCGGCCGACGGCCAAGTTCACGACGTTCCTCTACACCTTGGCGCGCCATGTTTGGCTCGATTACGTCCGTCGGCAGGTCCGGTTCAAGCTCTTTGCCGACCGCTATCGCCGGGAAATGCCAGCGGCCACCGATGGCGGCCTCGGCCGGCTCCGGCGGCAGCTCGACGTCCAGGCCGCGCTGGACCGTCTCTCGCCCAAATTGCGCGACGTCCTCGTGCTGGCCGTGCACCAGGGCCTTTCCTACGACGAAATCGCCGCCATCGTCCGCATTCCCGTGGGAACGGTCAAATCGCGCGTGTTCAATGCGCTGGCCGCCTTGCAGGAGATCTACCGTGAAGAGAAGTCCTGATCCCCTCGCGGAACCGCGGTTCGCCGACTTGCTGGCTCGTCTGCGGGCCCAGACCCCGCCGGAGCCATCCGCCGATTTCTCCACGCGCACATTGGCGCGCCTGCGCCGCCCTGCCCCGCCCCGCTATTCCTGGTTGCCGCGAATGGCCGCCGCGGCGGCGGTCTTCGCGCTGCTGGTCGGGGTCGGTTGGCGGCTTTTCCGTCCCGTTCCGGTGTCTGCGGATGCCCGGCCCAGCGAACTTTTGTTGGCCACCCAGCGGTCCGACGGCGCCTGGTCCAGCGATCCCCGGAATGCGCGTCCCCGGTACGACGTGGGCGTGACGGCCTTGGCGTTGTTAGCCCTGATGCATGGCGAGCCTTCGCCCCTGGATGGCCCCCATGCCCATGCCATTCGGTCCGGTATGGCATTCCTGTTGCGGAAACAAGGAATCGACGGTCGGTTCGGCGAGGGCTTTTCAGGTTCGGGATTCACCCAGTATTTGGCCGGCATGGCGGTCAAGACGGCCGCCCAATTGCCCCGCGCGGATTCGGATTGGCAGGCGGCGTCCATTCGCTCCGAATTGCTCCTGCCGCCCCGGGAACACATGGCCAAACTCAATCGCATGATCGCCCATCCCGGCGCGTTTCCTGCCCGGTGGGCCGATGCCGGCGGCCCCGTCGTTCTTGCGGCAGTCCATCTTCTCGGACGATAAACCAATATATAATATATTGCAGTACAATATATTACATAAATTATAAAATCCCGTTCGCTATTTCGAATGTTTTTTAAGCCAGACCGACAGGATGGCAATATCGGCCGGCGTGACGCCGGAGATTCGGGCGGCTTGGCCAAGATCGTGCGGACGAATGGCGGATAGTTTTTCCCTGGATTCGTAGCGCAAAGCGCCGATGGCGTGGTAGTCGAGATCGGCTGGGATCTTGTGGCGGGCGATTTCTTCCGCCCGGGCGATTTGGCGCAATTCCCGCTCGATGTACCCGGCGTATTTCACCTCGAACTCGACCTGCTCCACGACTTCGGCCGACAAATCGTCTTTCCGCGTGGGCATCGTCGCATAGGTTGTCTCCGGCCGCTTCAGCCATTGGTCCAGAGACAGACCCTCGTAGCGGCTGCGCCGGAGATGGTCGATTTCGGCGGCAATGGCGCGCTCCATCGCTCGAATTTCCTGCAGTCGTTCTCCCGGCACGATGCCGATTTCCCCCGCTTGGCCGTGCAGGCGAAATGCGGCATTGTCCTGTCGCAGCAGCAGCCGGTGCTCCGCCCGCGAAGTGAACATCCGATAGGGTTCGTTCGTCCCTTTCGTCACCAAATCGTCGATCATGACGCCAATATAAGCCTCGTGGCGTTTCAAAGTAATACTCTTTCCGCCAATGAGATGCAACGCGGCGTTGGCGCCTGCCATAAACCCTTGTGCAGCCGCTTCTTCATATCCAGTCGTGCCATTGACCTGCCCCGCAAAATACAGTCCCCCAACCCTCTTGGTTTCAAGCGTTGGATTCAATTGGGTAGGATCGAAAAAGTCGTATTCGATGGCATATCCAGGCGCCAGAAATTCCGCCCGCTCGAGTCCCGATATGGAACGAATCATCTCTAGCTGTATGTCGACCGGCAGGCTGTTGGATGTGCCGTTTGGATAGGCTTCCAACACATTCCGACCCTCCGGTTCGATAAAAACATGATGTTCTGCGTTCTCGGCGAATTTAACCACTTTGTCTTCAATGGATGGACAATAGCGGACGCCCGTGCCCTCGATCAGTCCGCCGTACAAAGCGGAATCCGAAAGATGCGCGCGGATGATTTCCAAGGTGCGGGAATTCGTATGCGTGAGCCAACAGGGCATCTGGTTCTCCCCGGGAACCCAAGGTGCGAATGGCGGCAGGTCGATTGTTCCATGTGGAACATGGGGAGAAGTCTGGTCGGAGGAAACCTGGCCGCGGCCGGATTGTTCCACGTGGAACAATCCGCGGGCCGACCGGCAACGCCACCCAAAAAACGGAGGTGGGAGTTCGCCTGGCTGAATAAGCATTTTTGCGTAATCGATGCTGTCTTTGTGTAGGCGCGGCGGCGTTCCGGTCTTGAGGCGTTCCGTTTTGAAGCCGAAATCCATCAATTGGAGGCTGAGGTGTTCCTCGGATGGTTCGCCGATCCGGCCGGCGCCAACAGCGGATTTTCCGATGTGGATTTTGCCGCGCAGAAAGGTTCCGGCGGTCAAAACCACGGCTTTTGCCTCCAAAAACCCTGTATTTTCCCCAAAAACTCCAATAATTCGGTCGTTTTTGGCTTTGACGGCTTCGATTTGGCCTTGGACGAGAGTTAGATTTTCCTGGGCCCGCAAAACGGAAAGCATGCGCGCGGAATAGGCCGGTTTGTCGCATTGAACCCGGTTGGCGCGAACGGCGGGGCCTTTGCGCATGTTCAGAACCCGGAACTGGATCCCAGTGCAGTCGGTGTTCAACGCCATTTCGCCGCCCAAGGCGTCGAGCTCGAAGACCATGTGTGATTTGGCGATGCCGCCGATCGATGGATTGCACGACATGCGCGCTACGGCTTGCAGATCCATTGTGACCAGGGCGGTCCGGACACCCATCCGGGCAGCGGCTAAAGCCGCCTCGCAACCGGCGTGTCCTCCTCCAATCACAATCACGTCAAACGAATTCATGGGGGAGGGGGATAATATCGTGAAACAAATAACAATATTAAAGGCCAATAGGAAATCCTGACAACTATTTTCCTACACAAAACCTTGAAAATATGGCGTCGAGCAACTCTTCCTGACAGTTTTTTCCGAAAACATAGCCGATTTGATCCAAAGCGGCCCTGGCATGGTTGGCAGCAGGAAAAAAATCGGCCTCCGAGCCCGTTTTCAGATGATGTAATGCAAATTTAATATCCTCCAAGGCAGAAAGAAGCAGATTCCTATGCCTGGCGGATATTGCAAGCTCCGCATGATCGCTTCCATGGGGTGTGCGCAATATTTTTTGGACGATTTTTCCGGAAATTTTGGCAATTGGAGGATCTATTTTGAGCGAAATCGGCATGGAATCGAGGCCGGGTAGATTTTCCGTCCTGATTTTTTGTCCCAAATCGATTTTATTGAGCAAAACGAGCAATTTTTCGGGTTTGTGGGCCGCGAGGAAGGCTTTTTCGGCGGCGGAAAGATTGTTGGAAGCATCCACAAGGAAAACGCAAAGATCCGCCTGGGAAAGGGCGCGGTGGGTGCGGCGAATGCCTTCTTGTTCGATTTCGCCGGGCGCGTCCCGCAAACCGGCGGTATCGATGAGTTGCATGGGGTATCCGAGCAGAACCACGGCCTCTTCGATCGTGTCCCGGGTCGTTCCGGGGTGGGGGGAGGTAATGGCGCGGTCGCGACCCGCCAGCAGGTTCAACAGGGTGGATTTCCCGACGTTGGGGGCGCCCGCAATGACGATTCGGGCTCCTTCGCGCAAGACATGGCCTTCTTGCCAGGTGTCCAACAGCGCCTGGATGTGGCGGGAAACAGCCTCGAGACGGCCGGATAATTCTGTCGGAACATGTTGGGGAAGTTCATCATCTGGAAAATCCAGCATGGCTTCGATGTCGGCGGTAACGCCCAGCAAGTCGTCGTAAATGCCGCGAATCCGGATTCCGAGCGCATCGGCAAGTTGGGCCGAGGCGAGGCGGGCGGCGCGCTCGGAACGGGCGTGGATGAGATCGGCTACGGCTTCGGCCTGGGTCAGGTCGATCTTTCCGTTCAAAAACGCACGTTTGGTGAATTCGCCGGGCTCCGCCTGGCGCGCGCCAATGGAAAAAAGCGCGGCGAGGATGCGCTGGGCGGCTTGCGAACCGCCATGGCATTGGATTTCGATTGAATTTTCGCCCGTGTAGGAGTGCGGAGCATGGAAAACAAGCAACAAGGCGTCGTCCAAGACCTCGCCGGAAGATGGCGCCACCGCTTGACCATGAACAAAAGTGCCCGGTGGGCGTTGGGAGGGGCGCGGCGCGGGACAAATGAAAATTCGATCGGCCAAGGCCAAGGCGTCGGGGCCCGAGAGGCGGACGATGGCGATGGCGCCTGTACCGGGGGCGGTGGCGATGGCGGCAATGGTTTCGGTTGGATGCGGCAGGGACATGCGGGCAGTTTGATACACCCAATCGAACGTCGTCGCAATAGCGGAGGCGGAAAGAGGGCCCTATCCAATGTCGAAATGGACGGCCGGCAACCTGAAGCAGGAAACAAAGGGAATGCAAACCGTCGTCCCGAGGTCCGGAGGTCCCGCCGGTGCGCGGAAAATGGATTTTTGCTTGTCGGGGCGGATGGGGTAGCGTAAAAACGCCCGCAGATTTGCGCGCTGCAAACACGTTGGAGGGACGGTAGCTCAGTCGGTAGAGCACGAGCCTTTTAAGCTTGTGGTCGCGGGTTCGATCCCCGCCCGTCTCACCAGTTGAGTCCCCGGCCGGTCACGCCGCCGGTTTTTTTGCTTCCGGGGGGGGCGTCCGCCCAAGGCGGTTCATCGAGTTGGTCTTTGAGGCCCATGCTGCGTTCGGTGCGCTTCGCCACGCCGGCCTTGAAGGCTTGTTCTTCGCACCAGAGTTCCACGCCCGTTTCGGTGCGGGTGATCGCCGTATAGATGAGTTCGCGCGTCAGGATGGGGCTGTCGCGGTCGGGCAGCAGCACCGCCACGCGGCCAAAACCCGACCCCTGCGCCTTGTGGACGGTCAGCGCAAAGGCGGTTTCGTGTTCGGGCAGGAGGCGGCAGGGGACGGAGCGCGGCCGGCCTTCGAAAAACGCGGCCAGGCTGCCGCCGCGTTCGGGATCCGGCAGCACGACGCCGACGTCGCCGTTGTACAGATGGATTTCGTAATCGTTCTTGTTCACCAGAATCACCCGGTGGTCGTAGAATTCGCCCCGGCGGTGGGGGAACAACACGTCTTCGATGGCGGCATTGATGCGGTCCGCGCCGGTTGGGCCCCGGCGCAGCGCGCAGAGCACGCGGAATTGCGCCAGCGCCCGGAAAGCATCCGCCGGGGTTTGGGCGTTGCGGAACGCTGCATAGCGCAGTTTGATTTCGGCGGCGAATTCGGCCGGCGGTTCCTTGCGACCGAAGCGGCCGGAATCGCGCACAACGATTTGCCGCTCGTCGGCGCCGGACAACGCGATTCGCCAAGCCTCGTCGGACCGCATGTCGTTGACGGCCGCGGCGAGGAGTTTGACGACGGACGCGTCGCCGAAGCGCTTGCTTTCGGTCAGTTCGACGAGGCAGGGCTGCAGCGTCCGCGCATCGCAGATTTCGGCCATGACGCTGCCGGGTTCGACGGAGGCCAGTTGGTTCTTGTCGCCCAGCAAGACGAGGCGGGTTTGGGTTCCCAGCGCGTCCAGCAGTTTCGCCATTTTAGGCAGATCGATCATGCTGGCTTCGTCCACGACGACGATGTCGGCGGGCAGGGGATGGTCGCGGTCGTGTTGGAAATAGGGGGAATCTCGACGGGGCTTCAGGAGGCGGTCGAGGGTGGCGGCGGGTTTCAAATCGAGCGCGGCGCCCAGCGCGCCGATTTCGCCGCGCACGCTTTCATCGAGGCGGGCGGCGGCCTTGCCGGTGGGCGCGGCCAGGCGGACGCGGAGCGGCTGGCCCGGCGTTGTCTCGCGCGCCAGCAATTGCAGGAGAATCGCAGCCGCTGTGGTTTTGCCGGTGCCCGGGCCGCCGGTAACGATGGTCAATTGCCCCCGCAGACCCCTGCGGACGGCTTCCGCCTGGGCGGGGGCCAGTTTCAAGGGCGCGCCGCCGGAGCCCGGTTTGCGTAAAACGAGCGCATCGACGGCCGCGAGAATTTCGGAAGGGACGGCCTGGTCCGGCGTTTGGGCCATGCGCCGCAATTGGCGGGCGACTTGGTTTTCGTAGTTCCAGAAGCGGCGCAGGTAGAGGCGGCCCGCCGCCAATACGAAGGGCCGGTCCGCTGCGCCGTCGCCGACCAACGGCGCGGCGGCGGACAGCAAGGCGTGGACGGCCGGCGGAGCGGGCAAACGGGCCAACAGCGCGGTGCGGCTGGCGGAATCGGTAGGCTCGTCGTCGTGCCGGACGCGTTGCAGTTGCCGCCAGTCCGGCCGGTTCAAGTCGAGGCACGCGTGGCCGGCGCCGGTCGCGCCGATGGCCAGGGCGAGGAGGATTTGGATTTCGGGGGCGGGCGGGGACGCTCCGCAGAATATCCGTACCAGCGCCGAGACGGTTTGCACGTCGAGATCCCGCAGCAGGCCCGCCTCGTAGAACGCAGGCATCGTTGCCGCCAGGCGCGGCGCGGCGCCGGCGGTCATGGCCGTCTCCCCAGAAAATCCGCCAACGCTGCGACCAAGGCCTTGGCCGGTCGGTCGGCAAAAACGCCGTTGCCCGAATGGCCGTCGATGCCGCGCAGGAAAAGATAAAACACGCCGCCGAAATGCCGGTCGTAGTCGTAGTTGGCCAGATGCCGCGCCAGGAACCCGTGGATCGCGGCCACGTAGATCAGGTATTGCAGGTAATAGGCATGCGCCCGCATTTCCGCGGCGAGGCCGACGCGAGCGAAGTCGTCCGGCCGGCCGTTGAGCCGATTGGATTTCCAGTCCACGAGATAAAAGCGTTCGCCGTGCCGAAAGACCAAGTCGATGAAGCCGGTCATGAAGCCTTGGGGAATCTCCCGGGTCTGGGATTCGAGGTCCGCGATGAATCCGTCGTCGCGGGCCGGGCCGTGCCAATGCGCGTCCAAGACGGCGGCCAGTCCGCCGAGAGTTTCGGCCGCGGTCCGTTGCAGGGAAAATTGGAATTCCATTTCCGAGCGGCGCGCAGAGCGCGGCACGTCGCGCAGCGCGAACGGCGGGGCGGTGGGATCTTCCCGGAGCGGAACGGAAAGCGTCTTTGCCACCATGCCGTGCACCGCCGCGCGGCGCGCCCGCATGGCGGCGCGGACATCGCCCGGCAAAACGTCCCGCGGTTCCGGGCAAATCCGGTATTTGTCCAAGGTGTGATCGACGATTTGGCGGACGGCGGCGGGATTGTGCGCCACGTCCGGAAAATCGACGTGCTCGAAAATTTCGTGCCAGCATTCGCCGACCTTGGCGCCGCCCGGAATCGCGAAGATCGGGTCGGCGGGATCTTCGTCCGTCTTGGGCGTCGCCGCGGTGTCGCCATCCACGTCGCGCCCGGCCGCGACAACCTGACGGGCGGCACCCTCCGGGGCGAGGGCGGAAAAACTGGCCTGGCCATGCTGGTTGTCCACGGCCTGCGTCGGCTTGCGGGCTTGGAGCGATTCGGGATCCGGTTTCAACGGGCTCGTCCAAGGAGTGCTCGGCAAATCGGCGGGCACGAATTGACGCAAGACGTGTCCTGACTGGACGACAGCCCCGGGGCCGGGGATGGGAAACCGTTGCAACAAGTGGGCGACGGCATAATCTCCGGGCTCCGCCTGCCCATCCGCTTCGAACAGATACGCCCGGTTGATGGCGCGGGTCAGCGCGACGTAGGTCTTGCGGATGTTCTCCTCGTGGTTTTCCGCCTTGGCGGCTTTCTGGCCGGCTGGGGATTCCAAATCCAAATCCAGCACCGGCTGGTCGTTTTCGTGGTATTTTAGAATTGGATCGCCGCCGTGCTTGGCTTCGGATTTGTTGGTCCAGAGCGTCGGTGCAAACACGATGGGAAATTGGAGCCCCTTGCTTTTGTAGACCGTCATGATCTGGACGGCATCGTCGTCGTCCGCGATGCGCGGCTTGGCGTCGTCGTCGTCGCCGGCGGCGTCCCGCCGGGCCGGGTCGAGTTGCCGGGTGAACCAGCCCAGCAGCGCGACGGGCCCGAGGCGCATGGCGCGGGCGGCCTGATGGGCCAACTCCGCCAAATGCCGCAGGTCGGACAGCCGCCGGCCGCCGTCGGGCTGCCGCGCCAGGTGTTCCGGAATGCGCAGCCGGGTGCAGACATGCCGGAAGCTGTCCACGAATGAGAATTTTTTCCAGCGGAGTCCGGCTTCGCGGAAGACGTCGATCCAGTCCTCGAATTCGCCGGGCTGCCCGGGCGAATTCACGGCGGTTGCCGGCGGCGGCGCGGCGGGCGCTTCTTCTTCGGCCTTGAAGCGGGCCAGTTGCGCCCACGGACAGGGCACTAGGCCGGATGCCAACGCGCTGCGGACAACCTGGGCCCGGCCCGGTTCCAGCATGGCCTGCATCGCCAGCGCCAGCCGCGGGGCGTCGACGGCATCGAACACGCTGCCGGTGGACTGGCGGACGGCGTTCACGCCGGCCGCCAGCAGCGCCTGCTGGATTTGCGCGGCCTCCCGGTGCCGCATGACGAGGACCGCGATCTGGCCCGGCCGGACGCTGGCGCCGCCGATGGTCAGGTTGGGGGCGGACAGAAGGCGGACGACTTCCCGGGCAACGGGCCCGGCATAATCTACTTTCGGGTCTGTCGGCAGCCGCCAAATCTTGAGCGGGTGGGCGTCGCGGATTCCGTCGACGAGCAATGCGGTTTGGCCGTCGACGTCGTGGGCGGCCAAATCCTGCGCATAGGGCACGTTGGGATTCAGGAAGGTGGGGTGCCCGCCCGCGTCGTCCCGGAAAATTTCGTTGATGGCCGCGACAAGGTGGGCTTCGGAGCGGAAATTTTCGCCGAGCGTGTGGCGGTTGGCGGGCGGGATGTGGGCTTTCGCCTGGTAATAGGTGAAGACGTCGCCGCCGCGGAAGCCGTAGATGGCCTGTTTGGGGTCGCCGACGAACACCAGCGGCAACCGTTCTTCCCGGGCGTTTGGCTCCGAGGCGAAGAGCGCGCGGAAAATATCGTATTGTACCGGATCCGTGTCCTGGAATTCGTCGATGAGCGCAGCCCGGAATTCCGCGCGGAGCAACAGGCGCAGGCGTGGGCCATCGGTGGGGTCTTGCAGCACTTCGCGCACGTTGACAAGCATGGCCTCGTAGGTCAGCGCCGCACGGTCCCGGATGCGGTTGCGGACGGCGTCGGCCAGATCGCGCGCGACCCGGGCCTTCTGGGTCAAAACCGCGTAGGCGGGCGCGGATTCGGCGATGGTTTTCAGGTGCCGGGCGAATGGCGCGGCGTCGCCTGCTGCGGGCAGGGCGCGGGCAACGGCCAGCACGTCGGCCAGGGCGGCAAGCAAGGGCGGCGCGTCTGCACCGGCGCCGCCGGGCCGGAGCGCGGCCGGGTCGGCATCCGCTTGCGCGGCCCATTTGGCGATGGGGGTGGCGTCGGCCGTGTTTTTCTTGGCCCGGCTGAGCCGGCCCCCGCCGATCCATTCGATTTTGCCCTTCAACGATTCCAATTCGCGCCACGTGGTTTGGCAAGCGGAGATGAACGGCCCAAAGTCGATGCCGGCCGGCAAGGCCGAGCCTTTCAGCTTGGCAATGGGATTGCGGTAGGCCGTGGAGACCAAGTCGAACAGTTCGCCCGGCGACTGGAACGGAACCGAACCGGATCCGGCGCCATAGGCGTGCTTCCGCCACCAGTCTTGGCAGGCTTCGCGAACGATGCCGCTTTGTTCGGGCATGAGTTCGGCGTCGGGGTCGTGGCCGCATTCGAAGGCGTAGCGTTCCAGCACCCGCTTGCAGAAGCCGTGGATCGTGAAAATGGCCGCGCCGTCGAAATCCATCAACGCGAGTTGAATGCGCCGGCGAAGCGTGTCCGCATCGCTGTCGGAATCGGCGCGGGCGAGTTGAATGGCGGCGTGGATGCGCGGGTGTCCGGTGACCGGTTGGCCGGCCGCCAACGCTTCCAATTCGCGGCGGCAGTGGAGCAGGACCGTTCGCAGGCGTTCGCGCAGTTCGCGCGTGGCGGCATTGGTGAACGTCACCACAAGGATTTGCCGCACCGTCAGGCCCGCCTGCAGGATGAGCCGCAGGTAGACGTTTTGGACGTTGTAGGTTTTGCCGGTGCCCGCGCTGGCTTCGACCAGCAGGGGGTGTGCGAGGTCGAGGCCGGACCCGAAGACGGCGCGGGAAAACGCGCTCACGGCCCGCCCCCTTCCCGCCAGTTCCGCCACGCGGGGCCCATGATGCGCCCGGCCAGGGTTGCGAAAGCCGCTTCGTCGGCGAAAGGGCCATGCGCGCCAAAGACCGCCACGAAGTAGGAATCGAGGCCGTCCTTGCGCGACCATGGGTCGGGGATCCAGGTCGCGCGGGCCTTGGCCAGCGCGGCGAGACCATTGGCATCGTTGCCGGCCAATTCCTTCACGTAGGCCCACGCGGTTTCCGGGGTGTAGGGCGGCGGTGGCGCCGACTGGAACAAATACACGCGCAGATAATCGGCCAGCAAATCCTTGGCCGCGCCGGCTGCCAGCGGGCGGAACTTGAAGAGTTGCGGTTTTTTGCCGCCTTGGACGTGGAGCGACTCCGGTTGGTCGCCCGCGGCGTTGGCAAGCAAGTGGAGCAGCCACGCGGCAAGCAGCCGGCGCGCCTTGAAGTCGGAGCAATGGAAATCGAAGAGAAGGTTTTCACCCGGCCATGGCGCCGCGCCCCGCAAGGCGACCGGGATGCCGTCCACGGCGAGGTTGACCGACCACTCGCGCGGCGGCGCGGCGGCGCGGGCGCGCAGGGCTGCGCCCAGCGTGTCCAGGCGCGGCAGTTCCCGGGCGAGCAGGGCCTGCGCGTCGCGCTCCAAATCCGCCCACCATTTCATGCCCCATTGGCCCAAGGGCGCCGTGCCGTTGGCCATGAATTCGCGCAATAAGCGCTCCCGGGCCGCCGGCGCTTCGCCCTTGGCAAGCGATTCGAGCAGCCGGTTGCGGATTTCCCATTTTTCCAAACTGCCCGGCTCGAACGTTTCGGTGTCCGCCGGCAAGTCCTCGGGATTCGGTTCCGGCTCCGCGCCCAGGACGCGGCGGAAATAATGCCGCGCGGGATTTTCGAAAAACCGGACAAGTTCCCCGATTTCCAGCGAGATCGCCGCCGGCGGCGGCGGCCCCGCCGGCGCCGCCGGTGTTTCCGCTGGGCCCGCGCAGAGGGCTTGGGCGGTGGCGCCGTCGCTCTGCGAATAGGAAAACAGACCGGGATGGACGTCGCGTTCCCAGCCGAAATAGGCGGGGTGCCACGCCTGCAGGCGGTGCACGACCCTGAACGGCGGGCCGGCGAACGAACGCGACAGGTCGAAGCGTCGGTCGAGATATTCGGCCAGCTCCCGCACGGCCACCGATTCGCAAGCGGGGGAATTGTCCTCCTCGGAAAACGCCGGATAGAAAATCAGCAAGCGCGCGCGGGCGTTCAGGAGGACTTCGAGGAAGGCCAACCGGTCCTCGATGGCGGGGGAGCGGTCGCCCATTTTGCGGGCGCCGCGCAGCAAGTCGTAGGCGGGGCGGTTTTCAGCGCGGGGAAACAGGCCGTCGCCCATGCCGAGCAGGCATTGGACCCGCCGGGGCGCGCTGCTGCCGGGGCGCAGCGAGCTGAAGACGACCGCGTTGCGGTCGAGGTCGGTGCCGCCCGCGGTTTCGCCCAAGTGCCCCGTCAGGAAATCCCGCACGACGGCCAGGGGAACGGACTGATTGAAACCGGCGGTGTCGGCGCTGTCGCGCAGCAGGCGAATGGCGCTTTTGAGGATGCCGAGGTCGCGATAGGTATCGTTGTCGCTGACGAAGAAATCGTCCACCAGCGTTTCAAGCCGTTTGGCCCAATCTGCCGGGGCGTGAAGCGTCCCGGCATATTTGACGAAATCGACCAGCATGTCGTAGAACCGAGCCAAACGGCCCAGCAGGACGGCCGCGTCGCCTTCGACGCGATCGCAGGGAACCACTCCGGCAGGCTGGGCGGGGGCGGGCTCCCGGCCCATGGCGTAGCCAAGGAGCAGCCGATCCAGTCCGTGGCGCCAAGAGGTTTCTTCCGTGAAATCCGCCCCCGAAACGTCTGCCCGGTGTTGGCGATCCCGGCCCCAGCGGACACCGGCGGGGCCAAGCCAGCGGGCGGCGGCGACCACCTTGTCGGGCTCGAAACCAAACCGGCGCGCGACGTCGTCGCAATGCAGCAGTTCCAGCAGTTGCGGGGCGGTAAAGCGGCTGTCGGCCAGTTCGAGCAGTTGCCGGAAGGCCTGGGCCGCCCGGCTTTCTCCCGCCGCCACGCGGTCGGCGATCGCGAACGGAATGGCGTCCGGGGCGTTGGGATGGGCGGCGGAAAACACGGCCTCGATGTACGGCGCGTAGGCATCGAGATCGGCCACTTGCACCTGGACATGCCGGGGCTGCAAGTCTGGGAAATCGTCCCAGCACTTCAGCAATTGGTCGCGCAGGATTTCCACCTCGCGCATTTTGCCGTGGCAAAGATGGAGTTGGATCGACCCGTCGGCGGCCAGCGGTTTGCGGTCCATGGTGCCGTCGCACTCCACCAGCGAACGCTGGAGCGCGTGCAGGAGCGAATCGTCCGCAGGCCGGACAAACGTGTCCGCGATCTGGCCTCCGGTCAGGTCCAGCGCGCCCGCCACCAGATCGCGCGCGCCCCGGCCATAGGCTCCCAGCAAGGGGTGCAGAACGGCGAGCCAGTCGCCGGTGTCGCCGGGGCGCTCCTGCAGGCCGGCGCCCGTCAGCCGCTTTGTCAGCGTGTCGCGGTCGAACCAGTCTTCGCGGGACGGGTTGAACAGGTAGAAATCCACGTCCATGAATTCGCCCAGGAGGCGAAAGAATTCCAGATGCGCCGGCGGCAGCATCGCTGGCGCGAAAACGAAAACCCGGCGATACGCGTTGGCGATGCCGCACGACCGAAGTTGAGCCTTCATGTTCCGGAAAGCGGCCAAACAGGTTTGGTCTTCCCGGCCCTGCACCAGATTGCGCCAGAGGGCCGGTTCCCACGCGGTTGTTTCATCGCTGGGCGCGTTGCCTTTTGCGGCCCATGCCGCCATCATTTCGGGCCGGTAGGTCTGGTATTCGTCCAGCAGCTTGGCCAAGCGGCCGGCCAGCTTGAAACACTTGCGCGGATCGCGTTTGTCGCCGGCAGCGACGTAGCGTTCGAGCGGGGTGAAATCGACGTCGGGGGCGCCGTGGCGGAGCACCTCGTAGATACGCCAGCGCAGGCTTTTGACGGAGAACGGATGCTGTTCGGGATCGGGCCGCGCGGCGCCGGCCTCCCGCGGGTCCATGCGGTAGAGCCAATCGTTGACGAAGAGGTTCAGCAGCGGAAAATCGCAGTTCGCCAACACGTGGGGCACGGGCGCGGCGGACCGGTCCAAGTCGTAGAGGAAACGCTGCTGCAGCCAAGCCTGCTGGACGCGGTTGGGCACCACGATGCAGTCGCGCTTGGCGAATACCTCCATGGGCGAATTGGCCGGTTGCTCGGCGAGTTTGGCGAACAAATCGTCCGCCAACGTTTCCAGCGCGTTGCCCCAGCTAACGTTCAGCGCCATGTGTCGTCCATGGGCCCAGATCGTGGTGCGGAGCGGGACACGGCGCCGGCAATCAGGGGTCGAGGAGTGCGAATCCGGTCGCCGGATCGTGCCGGCGCCGGGCGGTGGAATCCCGCAGTTCGACGAGGACGACTTCAAGCACATGCCAGACCTTCACGCCGGTCCGGATGCAGCCCGCGACGGCATGTTCGCCGCGGCCGCAGGCCAGATGGACATGGAGGACGGGCACCCCGTTGCCATCGGGGAAGATCGTGCCGTTGCCGACGACTTCATGGACGTCGGCGAGGGTTGCGGTCAGGGGCTGGATGGGCGGGGGCGACTGGCCGTCGCGCGGGCCTGCCACCAGGGTGCTGCCGGCATCCGCGCCGCCATGCAGGGTCAGCGCGGCATGGGTGATGCCCTGCGCGGCGGCGAACCGCTCGAGGCATTCGTGGATGATGTCGCCGTGTTCGAGGCGCAGGATGAAAACGCGACCTGGGCGGGCGGGGCTGAATTTCATTTCGTTTTTCCGGGGCGGCGGCGGACCGGCTCCATCAAGGTGCGATATGGGTGCCGTTCTTGCCGGCGATGGCGGCTTCGAGCAAATGCGGCTGGGTGATGATGACTTCCTTGCCGCCGTGTTCGAGGAAATCGATGGCGGCTTCGATCTTGGGGCCCATGCTGCCGGCGGGGAACTGGCCTTCGGCCAGATATCGTTTGGCTTCGGCAAGGCGGAGCCGGTCGAGTTCGCGCTGGGTGGGCTTCTTGAAATCGACGGCGACTTTGTCGACGCCGGTGGAGATGATGAAAAGGTCGGCCTTCAGGTTCTTGGCGAGCAGGCAGGAGGCGAGATCCTTGTCGATGACGGCGGCACAACCTTCGAGCTCGCCGCGCGCGTTTTCGACGACGGGGATGCCGCCGCCGCCCACGGCGATGACGACGACGTCGTGGGCGATCAGGAGGCGGATGGTTTCTTCCTCGATGATCTTGAGCGGCTTGGGGGAGGCGACGACGCGGCGCCAACCGCGGCCGGCGTCCTCCTTGAGGATCCAGCCGCTGTCGGCCTGGTGCTGGCGGGCTTCGGCCTCGGTGTAGAAGGACCCGATGGGCTTGGTGGGGTTGGCAAAGGCCGGATCGTGCTTGTCGACGAGGACCTGCGTGACGACGGTGGCGATCGGCTGGTGGAGTTTCTTGCGCCGGAGTTCGTTGGCGAGGGTCTGGCCGATCTGGTAGCCGAGGGCGCCTTGGGTATCGGCCACGCAACTGTCGAGGGGCACCTGGTGGAGAACATGCCGGGCAAGGTCGGAGCGCAGCAGGATGAAGCCAACCTGCGGGCCGTTGCCGTGGGTGATCACGACGCGATAGCCGGCGGCGACGAGCGCGGCGATGTGGTGCGAGGTTTCCTTGGCTGCCCGGTATTGGTCCAGCACGGTGATTTTCTTGCTGTCCAGAATGAGGGAATTGCCGCCGATGGCGATGACGGCGAGGGGCTTGTTCATGAGGCCTCCGAAGGGTTACGGGCCGAGAGGACAGCCGCCGCCGGCGCAACCGCCGCCGCCCACGGGACAGCCGCCGGTTCCGCAGGGGGGCACGTGGTGCGAAGGGGGTGTGGAACTCCGCGCGCTGAATACGGAGAGTTGCCGGTCGAGTTGACGGGAACCGCAATGGGGGCAGCTGGGTTGGCGCGACCCGGAGACCAGCACTTCGGAGGTTTTTCCGCAGGCTTTGCAAATGTATTCGTACAACGGCATGGCGCGGGCTAGCCGAGGGGCGCGAGGGCGTCGATCAGCGTCTGCGCTTGGCGCAGGCCGACGAAATCGGCCGCTTTCTTGCCGTCCTTGAAGACGACGAGATAGGGGATGGTGTTGACGCCGAATCGCGCCGCGAGTTCGCCGTTGGCGTCGACGTTGACCTGGCCGATTTTGACCGCCGGCAATTGCGCGGCGATCTGGTCCAGAATGGGCAACTGCATGCGGCAAGGTCCGCACCACGGCGCCCAGAAATCCACCAGGACCAGCCCGGAAGATATGAACTCGTTGAAGTTGGCATCGTTCAGTTCGGCGCTCATCCTCATCCTCCCGAATGGGCGGGTGCGGCGGATTTATAGCATGCTTTTCGGCAACGAAACAACAGGCATTTTGCGCCCCGTGCGTTTCGGGCCATCAGGGATTCAGGAACCGCCGCAACGCGGCGGCATCGAGGATTCCGGCCCCGTAGCCGCCGGCGGGAGCGGGGGAGAGCGCCTGGGTCAGGGCGGCGGTAGCGGAGGCGGCGGTGGCGCCGGGATGGCGGTTGAGATATTGCGCGAGGGCGTTGGCGACGACGACCGAGGAAATCGAGGTGCCGGCGTAGCGGCCGGCCGGCCCATTGTGCCCAATGGGAAAAGCGGCCAAGGCCGGAGCCGACAAATCGACGAACTCGCCGTGGTTGGACCGATTCCAGGGACGGCCATCCGCCAGGATGCCGCCCACGGCGAGCACCTGCGGGTAGGCGGCCGGATACACCGCGCGGCCCGTGGGTTCGTTGCCGGCGGCGGCGACCAGTATCAATCCGCGCCGGGCGGCTTTTTGCATGGCGGCGCGCATGAAGTCGCTGTCGGTGTCGGAGCCCCAACTCATGTTGACGACCTTCGCGCCGGCCTTCGCGGCGTAGGTCAACGCCTGCAAAATGGCGAAATTCGAGGTTTTGCCTTCTGCGTCGAATGTCCGGATGGACACGACCGGCAACGTGCGGCCGGCCGTGGCCAGGCCGGATGCCGAGAGAAGTCCCGATGCCAGAAACGCCATTTGCGTCCCGTGCCCTTCGGGATCGGACAGGGGCTTTCCTGGATCAACCGCATCCCATCCGGCGGACACGACTCCGGACAAACCCGCGCGCGGGTCCAAGCCGCTATCGAGAACCGCCACGGGAATGGCCCCTTCGGCCGGCGGCTTAACGGACGGGATCGTCGCCGGAACATCATCTGCTGCAGCGTGTTCTGGAAGCCGGGCGACATAGTTCAATTCGGCATGAGCGACCAAAGGATGGCGGAGCAACCGCTCCAGAAGCGCTTCCACGTTCGTTCCGGACGGGAAACGGATCAAATAGACGCCGGTGGAAGCATCCGCCTCCACGATCATGCCGCCGATCGAATCCAAAAGATGTTGCAACCGGTCGTAGGTGGCGCCGGAACGTACGCCAATCAACAGCTCGTCTTTGACGAACTCGGGAGCGGTGCCCGAAACCCCGCGCGTCGTCTCGAAAGCACGCGGTTTCCAAGGCCTGGGCTGGACGGCGGCTTCGCCCCCCGGCTTGAATACGTCGATTTCCTTCAATTTAGGGATGCGTCCCAAGGGACCGCCCAGCATTTTCCAGGTCAAAACATAGTCGTTGGGTTCGAGCAGGGCTTCCAGAGCCTCGCCGAGATCTTTTCCGTGCACGCTTCCCGTAACAACGGATTGGACGCGTGGATCCAACCGGACTTCGACACCGGCGCGGAAAAATTCATCCAATATTTCCGACAATGGCGTCTGGTTCGCCTGCAACCAAAGGCGGTCGCCGTCCAAGCGGAAATAGAAGGCACTTGCACAAGGTGGATCGATAAAGAGCGAAGAAAGCAGGTAAAGAATAGAATTTATGGCTTTAATTCGCATATAACCGATTGATAATCAATCCAATCAAAATAATCTGGCATATCCATTCCCGTTGGTGGAACGGCCTTTCGAAACACCTGTCCATGGACGGCTACAGCATTAATATTTGAGGATTTATGTAATTTTTTATTCGCGATTTCGATCTTGATTCCGGATGGAGGATGGGAGGAGCGCCGGAAACCTTGTGGAACCCCGATTTCGATGGTCTGCGAAGACGAAAGGGTACCGTTGAGGATCGCCTCTTTGGTTTCCGGCAAGAGAAATCCCTGGATTTTTCCGGTTTTATCCCGGGTCCAAAGAAGGGCGGCCATTCCACGGGCCTCGGGGGATTCCGGAGCATTGGAAAGCCGATAGATTCCACGATAGACCCGAATCCACTCTCCGTTCTTCACGTGGTAGAGGTGGACGCTGTCGGCATAGCCGATTTCAATGGCTTGGCCGGCGGTGAAACATCCGTGCTGGCGCTTGGCCAATTTCCTTAATTTTGCGGCCAACGTTTTCGAGGATGTGCCCATGAGTGCCTGCGGGAGATTTCGGACACAACCAACCACAAATCCATGAAGTTCGCAAGGGGGCAACCGCGGGGCGTTTTTCGATAGGGTCGCCGAGGCGGGGTTTGGGATTGCGGCAGGGCCGGGGGGTGCGTAGAGTGGCGCGCAATGTTTCATGATCTTGTCAACAATGTCACAGTCGTGGCGGCGGTGGCCAGCTGGCTGGTAGCCCAATTCATCAAGCTGTTCACCTTTGCGCTCCGCGAAAAGAAGTTCGATTACGGTTTTCTCTTCCGGTTGGGGGGTATGCCCAGTTCCCATACGGCCTCCGCGGCGGCGTGCGCCATGTCGGTGGGCCTGCGTGCGGGTTTCGGTTCGGCCGTGTTCGCCGTGGCGCTGGGCGTGCTGGCGCTGATCATGATCGATGCCCAGAGCGTGCGGCGCGCCGCCGGGGTGCAGGCGCGGTTGCTGAACCAGATGGCGGAAGACTTTTACCGAAACCACAAGTTCTCTCCGGAAAAACTGGTGGAATTTCTGGGCCATACGCGTCTGGAAGTCCTCATGGGCGCCGTGCTGGGCATCGCCATGGCGCTGTTTGTACACGGATTTTTTCCGGGGACGGCTACGGCCTATTGAAATGCGGCGGCGAAATTAGGATGGTTGGAGGGTTGACTCGCCGTCCCAACGGCGTATGATGCCATCAGAGTTGTCATAAGGAGACATGTGAAATGACTAAGCGCTATGCCTTTGGTTTTACCCTCATCGAACTGCTGGTGGTGATCGCCATCATCGCCATGTTGGCTGCCATTCTCGTGCCGGCCGTCAATAAAGCGCTTACGAGCGCGGCTCTGGTTCAAACCGTTTCCAACGGCAAAAACATCTATACCTCCGCGTTTGCGAATCAAATGGACAACGCGGTGCTGGGCGCCAGCAGCTCGGGCTGGCCCTCCACCAGCAATTCGCCGAATTCAACGGCGTATTTCAAGAACTTGGTTACGTCCGGCGTGATGAACGTGTCCTACGACTTTTTCGCCGCCAAGGGGATCACGCCCGCCAAAACCACCAATGAATCCCAATTCGCCGCCGCTAACAACGCGTGGCGTTTAACGGTGGACATGACGGACGGCACTCCCGAGGGAACCGCCTTCCTGATAACCAAGAACTACAAAGGCACCTTGGCCGCCTTTACGGCTTTGAGTGCCGCCGACGTGCCTTTTGGCAATGCCGGACTGGTGGTCGTGCAGAAAGGCGGCGCGGCGTTTTCACTGAAGGGCAACCAATTGACGCTCGAAAACCTCAACTCTTCGGGGTTTTCCACGGGCTTGACCGTGGTTGATCCGTAATTCTCCTTCCGCCCATGAAAAGGCCGGGATGCCGCGGAGCTGTCCCGGCCTTTGCCATATGGATTCCGGCCAATCTGGAAACAGAAAGGATTAGCGCATGTGCGGCATCGTAGGCTACGTGGGGCCGAGAAATGCGGTTCCGCTGCTGCTGGAAGGCATGCAACGGCTCGAGTACCGGGGCTACGACTCGGCCGGCGTGGCGGTGCGGCAAGCCGATGGGAGGCTGGCGGTCCGCAAGCGGGTGGGGCGGCTTGCAAATTTGGAAGAAGCGCTCGAAACGGAACCTTTGGCCGGCCAATTGGGCATCGGGCACACCCGCTGGGCAACGCATGGCGAACCCTCCGAGGTCAATTCCCATCCGCATGTGGATTGCGCCGGGAATATCGCCGCCGTGCACAACGGCATCATCGAGAACTATCTCGCCCTCCGCTCCGATCTGGAGGCCAAGGGGCACGTGTTCCGCTCCCAAACCGACACCGAAGTGATTCCGCATCTGATCGAGGAACTTCTGAAAGACGGCGCGGTTAGTCGCTCCGCCGCGATCCGTCAGGCGTTGCGGCAGGCCCAAGGCGCCTACGCGCTGGGCATCGTCTTCCGCGACGAACCGGCCGTTTTGTACGCGGCCCGCTGCGGCAGCCCGTTGATCGTCGGCGTCGGCGAAGGCGAACAGTTCATCGCGAGCGACGTTCCCGCCATCCTGAACCGCGTGAAGCAAGTGATCTACTTGAACGACGGAGAGGTCGCGGAACTCCGGCCGGCCGGCGTTGCCATGGCGAAGTTAGACGGCACGCCGGTGCAGCCGGAAATCAAAACCGTCACCCTGCGGGCCGAAGCCGCGGAACGGGCGGGCTTCGAAACCTTCATGCTCAAGGAAATCCACGAGCAGCCGCGGGTGCTGCGGACTATGCTGGAAACGCACGTGGGCAAGGACGGCGCCGTGAATCTCGGCGAGGTGTCGGACCTGCTCGCCGCCGAGGCGGCCGGGCTGCAGCGCATCGTGATTTTGGCCTGCGGCACGGCCTATTACGCCGGCATGTACGGCCGGCTGCTGCTCGAAGCGTGGGCGGGCATCCCCTGCGAAACGGATTTGGGCAGCGAATTCCGCTATCGCCACCCGCGCCTGCCCGAACGCACGCTTGTGGTGGCGGTGTCGCAGTCTGGCGAAACCGCCGACACGCTGGCCTCGGTCCGGCTCGCGCGCCGGATGGAGTGCAAGGTGGTGGGCATTTGCAACGTGGCCGGCAGCACCTTGCTGCGCGAGAGCGACGGGGGCTTGCTGACGCAGGCCGGTCCGGAAATCGGCGTGGCTTCGACCAAGGCGTTCAGCGCCCAGTTGCTGGCCTTTGCCCTTTTGGCGATCCGGCTGGCCCGCCTGCGGGGCGCCATGGATGCCGCCCGCGAGCGGGAATTGACCGCCGCGCTGGCGCGGATTCCCGACGGCATCCACCGCGTGCTGGAGCGCCAGGACGATGTTCGCCGGATATCCCAGAAATACTACGAGTGCTACAACGCGCTGTATTTGGGCCGCCGCTTCAACTATCCCATCGCCCTCGAGGGTGCGCTCAAGAACAAGGAAATCTCCTACCAGCACGCGGAAGGCTACGCGGCGGGCGAAATGAAGCACGGCCCCATCGCCCTCATCAACGAGTTTCTGCCGGTGGTGTGCCTATGTACCCCCACCGCCGACGAAGTCCGCGACAAGATGGTCTCGAACCTCAAGGAGGTCGAGGCGCGCAAGGGGCGGATCATCGCCGTCGCGGCCGAGGGCGATGCAACGCTGCAGGGCCTGGCGCAGGACGTCATCCCGGTGCCGGAGACGATCGAGGAATTTTCCCCGCTGATCAATGTCGTCGCCTTACAGCTCTTCGCCTACTACAACGCCAAGCTGCGCGGGGCGGACATCGACAAGCCGCGGAACTTGGCCAAGAGCGTCACGGTGGAATAGGGCCGGGGGGCGGGCGGCATGGCGCGATTCATCATCCGGGGCGGGCGGAAAATCGCGGGATCGTTCCTTCCGCTGGGCAACAAAAACGCCGTACTGCCGATGCTCGCGGCCAGCGTGCTGACCGACGAACCCCTGGCGTTGGCGAACGTTCCGGACATTCTCGACGTGGCCAACCTGCTGAAGCTGCTGGCCTCCTTGGGGGTGGCGGTGGAGCGGCGGGGGCACGTCGTGACGCTCTGCGCCAAGGGACTGAACCGCACGGCGCTGGATCGGGAACTGTGCGCCAAAGTCCGCGGCTCGATCCTGCTGGCCGGGCCGTTGCCGGCCAGGCACGGGAGCGCGCTGCTCTATCCGCCGGGCGGCGATGCGATCGGCCGGCGGCGGCTCGACACGCACTTCGAAGGGCTGGGCCAATTGGGCATCGGCATGGCGTGGCGCGGCGATGCGTTCCGGCTGCAGCGGAAGCGGATTTTCCGCGGCGCCGACATCCTGCTGGAGGAGGCCAGCGTGACCGCCACCGAAAACATCCTCATGGCCGCAACGCTGGCCCCGGGACGTACGACGATCCTGAACGCCGCCGGCGAGCCGCATGTGCAGGATTTGGGCGTCCTGCTGGGCAAGATGGGCGCGAAAATTTCCGGGCTGGGCACCAACCGTCTTGAAATCACGGGAGTACGCCGCTTGCGCGGCGCCCGCCATCGCGTCGGTCCCGACCACGTCGAGATCGGCAGCTTCCTGGCGGCCGCCGTGGCCACGGGGGGCGCGCTGGCCGTGGAGGAAATCCCCGACGCCACCACGCTGAAAGTCATGCGGCGGGCGTTTGGGCGTTTGGGGGTGGCCTGGACGGTGGCCGACGGCAAACTGGTTTTGCCGTCGCGCCAGCGCCTGCGCATTCGCCAGGACCTGGGCGGCGCCATTCCGAAAATCGAAGACGGCATTTGGCCCGCGATTCCGTCCGATCTCCTCAGCGTCGCGCTGGTGTTGGCTACCCAGGCGCGCGGGGAAATATTGTTTTTCGAAAAGTTGTTCGAAAGCCGGATGTATTTCGTGGACCGGCTGCTGGAGATGGGCGCCACGCTGGTCCAATGCGATCCGCACCGGGTCGTGGTCAGCGGGCCGGCGCAGTTGCGGGCCCAGCACATCACGAGTCCGGACATTCGCGCGGGCATGGCGCTGATCATCGCGGCGCTGTGCGCAAAAGGCACCACGACGATCGAGCAGGCCGACATGATCGACCGCGGCTACGAACGCGTCGAGGAGCGGCTGCGGGCGCTGGGGGCGGATATTTCGCGGGAAGCCTAG